>NZ_JBHYXN010000031.1:92919-94822 GCF_042752335.1 Streptomyces sp. NPDC059355
GGCGGTTGGGTATGGTGCGTTGCCCGGGGGCTCGGCCCTCCGCCGTACCGGCCGCCCCCGGGGCCGCCGCCCGGGCGCCGGCGGGGGGGGCCGGCCCCACGGAAGCGGCCGCGTCACAGCCGTCAGGCGGTGGGCGTCTCCACCTGCGGCTGGGCGCAGGAGGACGAGCCCTGACACGAGCAGGAGCCCCACGAGGCGCCGTTCTCGGGCAGAGCGGCGGTGTCGCTCAGCGCGGTGACGGTCAGCTCGCTGAGGTCGAGGTCCAGGTCCAGGTCGAGGTGGTTGGACCCGGGCGTGGCAGAGGTTTCGGACATGCGGATTTCCTCTCGTTGCTGGGGATTGCAGAACCGCGAAGACGGCGCCGACCGGCCGGCGCCCGCGGTCGACGAGCGGAATGCCCCCGGGAACAGACGGTTCGTGGGCGGGGCATCCGAAGGAGCGTCGCGGTGCACCATGAGTGTCTGCGCCGTCACGGACCGACGGCAACGCCGGTGTCAGGTTGGCCGGTTGTCCCGCCCGCCAGGGGGGAGGGAGGCCGCAGCGCCCGGCCCCGACCCCGGCCTCGGCGGTCTTCCGCGGCCCGCCGGTCCGGAGGCGGCCGGCCCCGCGTTGCAGCCGCTGCGACCGCAATCCGCAAACCCGGGAACGACCTCCGGAGGCTGCGGCTCCGCGTCCGCATCCGATCCGTCCCCGCCCGTCGGCGTGTACGCGCACCGTGCGGCCCCGGAGTGCAGCAGGCTTCCTCGACGGGCGCACCGTGCGCGCAGCCCGAGCGCCGAAGCCGCCCGATCGAAGGGAGAACCCATGAGCGGAGCCGAGATGTCCAGGTCCGGTTCCCCGGCCGCTGCGTCCGGAACGGACACGGGTCGGGTCCGGGTGCCGGTGCCAGTGCAAACCGTGCCCATCGGTTCCGGCTACCCCCTGTACGAGTTCGCCCTGACCGCGGCGCTCATGTTCGCCGTGGTCACGATCATCCGCTGGGTGCTCGATCCGGCCTCCCCGCTCGTCGTCGAGGACCTCCGGCTGGCCCTCCTCGCGGTGGGCGCGCTGACCGGCGCGCTCGTCTTCGGGCTGCTCCTCTCCCCGTGGGGCCGGTGCTCGGGTGCGCACATGAACCCCGCGGTCACCTTCGCGCTGTGGCGGCTGAGGGTCTTTCCCGGCCGGGGCGTGGCCGCGTACGTCGTCGCGCAGCTGTGCGGGTCGGTCGCCGGGACGGTCCTGGCCCGGCTCGTCTGGGGGCCGGCGGTCGCGCGGGTCGGCTACGGCGCGGCGGCCGCGGCCCCGTCGTGGAACGGCTGGACCGTCTTCGCGGCCGAGGGCGGCTGCCTGGTCGCGGTCACCCTGATGATCGGCTTCTTCCTCACGCACCCGGCCCGCGGACGCTGGTTCCCCGCGGCCCTGGGGCTCCTGATCTGCGCGATCATCGCCGTTCTGGGCCCCCTGAGCGGCGGCGCCGCCAATCCCGCCCGCCAGTTCGGACCCGCGCTGATGTCCGGGGCCACCGCCGGCCTGTGGATCTACCTCGCGGCACCCGTCCTGGGCGCCGTCCTGGGCGCCCGCGCCCACCACCGGCTCCGGCGGGCCCGCTGAAACGGGGCGGGGGGCGGGCAGGCGGCGGGGGGCCGGGCGGGCGGTGCGGAAAGCGGGTTCGAGGTGCCGGTTGCCTTCGGTTCGCGTTGAAAGTGGCCTGGCGCACAGCCCTTTTCGTGTAGCGAACCGCCACAGACAGTGACATTCAGGCCCCCTGCCGGTGACTCACCCCATAGGACCCACGTCACATACGACCCGCTCTAGTGGTCCGCGGACCGCGCTCCCCCACGGCCCGGAGCCCTGATCGCGGGCTGGGCGCTGCGAAGCCCGCTAGTAACAGCACTCGTTGCCAGCACCCCGCCGGCCTGTCTAA
>NZ_JBHYXN010000032.1:0-93600 GCF_042752335.1 Streptomyces sp. NPDC059355
CGGGGGGGGGGGGGGCGGGCGGCGCCGGCGGGGGCGGCGGCGCGGCCGGGGGCGGCGGTGTCGTACCGGGCGGCCCACCCCCCGCCCCCGGGGCCGGGGACCGCCCGTCGGTCAGTCGGTGCCGAACTCCATCGCCGCGCGGTCCAGCAGCTCGTCGTCCTCGGAGACCTCGCCGCGGGAGGCGATGGCTTCGGCGCCGCCCTCCGGCATCGCGCCGATCAGGCCGGTCGCCGCCGCCTGCGCGGCGCCGATCAGCTCGGGGTGCGCGGTGCCGACGATGCCGAGGCCCGCGTACTGCTCGAGCCGGGCGCGCGAGTCGGCGATGTCGAGGTTGCGCATGGTGAGCTGGCCGATCCGGTCCACCGGACCGAACGCCGAGTCCTCGGTGCGCTCCATCGAGAGCTTGTCCGGGTGGTAGCTGAAGGCCGGGCCCGTGGTGTCGAGGATCGAGTAGTCCTCGCCGCGCCGCAGTCGCAGGGTCACCTCGCCGGTGACGGCCGAGCCGACCCAGCGCTGGAGCGACTCGCGGACCATCAGGGCCTGCGGGTCCAGCCAGCGGCCCTCGTACATGAGCCGGCCGAGGCGCCGTCCCTCGTAGTGGTAGTGCGCGAGGGTGTCCTCGTTGTGGATCGCGTTCACGAGACGCTCGTACGCGGCGTGCAGGAGGGCCATGCCGGGCGCCTCGTAGATGCCGCGGCTCTTGGCCTCGATGATCCGGTTCTCGATCTGGTCCGACATGCCCATGCCGTGGCGGCCGCCGATGGCGTTGGCCTCCATCACCAGGTCGACCGGGGAGTGGAACTCCTTGCCGTTGATCGTCACCGGGCGGCCCTGGTCGAAGCCGATGGTCACGTCCTCGGCGGCGATCTCGACCGAAGGGTCCCAGAACCGCACGCCCATGATCGGCTGTACGGTCTCCACACCGGTGTCGAGGTGCTCCAGCGTCTTGGCCTCGTGGGTGGCGCCCCAGATGTTGGCGTCGGTGGAGTACGCTTTCTCGGTGCTGTCGCGGTACGGCAGCCCGTGGGCGAGGAGCCACTCGGACATCTCCTTGCGCCCGCCGAGCTCGTGGACGAAGTCGGCGTCGAGCCACGGCTTGTAGATGCGCAGGTGGGGGTTGGCGAGCAGGCCGTAGCGGTAGAACCGCTCGATGTCGTTGCCCTTGAAGGTCGAGCCGTCGCCCCAGATCTGTACGTCGTCCTCGAGCATCGCCCGGACCAGCAGGGTGCCGGTGACGGCGCGGCCGAGCGGCGTGGTGTTGAAGTACGCACGACCGCCCGAGCGGATGTGGAACGCGCCGCACGCGAGCGCGGCCAGGCCCTCCTCGACCAGCGCCGCCCGGCAGTCGACCAGGCGCGCGATCTCGGCACCGTAGGCCTTCGCGCGACCGGGCACCGACGCGATGTCGGGCTCGTCGTACTGGCCGATGTCGGCGGTGTAGGTGCAGGGGACGGCACCCTTGTCGCGCATCCACGCGACCGCGACGGAGGTGTCGAGGCCGCCGGAGAAGGCGATGCCGACGCGCTCGCCGGTGGGCAGGGAGGTGAGAACCTTTGACATAGGAAGAGTATGCACTTAAACGCATGGCTATGCAAACCTGCGCCAACGCCCCTCCCGCCGTGGCCCATCGGGGTCCGGTGACCGACGGGTACGGTTCGGCCCATGCGCGTTTCCACCACTGCCGGCGCCCCTCTGAGCGGGACGGAGGGCCCGTGAACACCACGAGAACCCTCTGCTTCGTCATCGCGGCGCTCTCCTCGTACGCCGCGCTCGCCTACCGGCTGTGCCAGGCGGGGCGGAGTCGGCGGGACGGCGCCTACCGCGCCCTGGTGGTCACCCTGTTGCTCCAGTGCCTCACGTTCACGATGGGCGCCGTCGCCATGGGAGGCGACAGCTTCCTGGGCGTGGGGAACCTGGCCATCCTGGTGATACATCTGTCGGCGGTCGCCTTCTGCGTCAGCGCGCAGATCATCCTGCTGCGCTGGGCGACGGCCACCGAGGAGGCGGTGCGCAGGGTCCGCCACTGGCTGATCACGGGCACGGTGCTCGGCGCGCTGCTGATCGCACTCTTCTTCGTCGCCGACGGTCCCGGCCGTCCGGCGGCGGACTTCAACACCGGCAGCGGGCAGCCACCGGTCCTCGCGTACCTCCTGGTCTTCATCGTCTCCCAGGCGGTTCCGTGCGTGACCATCTTCCGCCAGTGCGGCCCGTACGCGCGGATGACGGGCAAGGCCTCGCTGCGGCGGGCGCTGCGCCTGCTCTCCGTCGCCGCAGTGGTCCTCTTCCTCTACTGCACATGCCGGACGGTCAACATCCTCACCGCCGCGGCGGGCATCGACATCGGCGTCTGGCAGCTCGCCTCCAACGTGTTCAGCGCGGCGGGCATCGTCCTCCTCTCACTGGGCCTGACCATCTCCTCCTGGGAGGCTTCGGCGGCCAAGCTGCTGGACTGGCTGCGCAGTTACCGTTCGTACCGGGCGCTGTACCCGCTCTGGCGAGACCTGTACGAAGCCTCCCCGGACATCGTCCTGGAGCCGCCGGGTGCGGCACCGGTCCCGGTCTCCGACCTGAACTACCGGCTGCACCGGCGCGTCATCGAAATACGGGACGGATGGCGGGACTTGCGCCCGTACATCGACCGGTCCGCGGCCGGCGCCGGGGAGACGGATCCGGAGGGGGGCCACGAGTACCGGCAGGCGTTGGCCGAGGCGGCGCAGATCAGGCAGGCCCTGCGGGCGAAGCGCACCGGGACCGTCCCCGATCACAGCAAGGACTCGGGCGGGTTCGACGACCGGGACCCGGACAACTTCACGGCGGAGGTGGCCTGGCTCACCCAAGTCGCGTACGTCTACCGTAAGATCAGTTAAGCGGGTCGAGAGCTCCCGCCCGGTCTGCCCCCCGTCAGGCCGGGCGGGTTTCCCCGTATGCGGCCGGGCCTGGAGAGACATCCCGGCTCGGGCCGGCCCCCATCCCCCGAGGGCCGGCCCGAGCCGCGCCGATACGGCCGGCAACTCACTCAACTACCCCCGTGAAGCAAAGTTAGCTGCCAGCTATCGATGGGGTCCACGGTGGCGGACTCACGCCGGATTGTCAACTGACCGCTAATCTGCAAAACTGGAAAATAGCTGAGAGCAATGTCGGGGAGGCGGCGGGAGGGAGATGCGCAGTGTCCGGGACTGACGACCGGCCCGTGCTGGCAGTACGTCTGGACGACCTCTTCAAGACGGTCCGTCCCAAGGGCAGGCGCTGGACCAATGCCGAGGTCGCCGAGGAGCTGAAGCGGGTCAACCCCGAGATCAAGGCCGGCGGCGTGTACCTGTCGCAGCTGCGGACGGGCAAGCGCTCCAACCCCTCACCGGACCTGCTGGCCGCCCTCGCCCGCTTCTTCGGCGTATCGGTCGCCTACTTCTTCGACGACGAGGTCGCCGAGTCGGTGCTCGGCGAGATAGCCGCCATCGAGGCCCTGCGGCAGGCAGGTGTGCGCTCCGTGGCGATGCGCGCGGCCGGCATGAAGAAGGAGAGCCTCCAGGCCATCACGGCCATCATGGACCAGTACCGGCAGATGCAGGGCCTTCCGCCCGTCACCGACCCCGCAGAGCCCCCGGAATCCGCCGGTCCCTCCCGCGCCGCGGGCCCCCCGGATCCCGGGTGAAGGTCCCCGGGAGGGGACGGTCGGCCGACCAGGACCGCCGCAGGCGGCTCAAGAAGCTCCGGAAGGACGGCGCGCGGCGGATCGCCGCACTCGGTCTCCCGCCGGGAGCCGATGTGGCAGCGCTCTGCCACCACCTCGGCGAGGCACGCGACCGGCCCATCACGCTCGTTCCCATGCCGATGCCCGCGTCACAGCCGTGCGGCATGTGGGTCGCGGCACGCGACGAGGACCTGATCTTCTACGACGCCGACACCAGCGGCGCACATCAGGAACACATCGTCCTGCACGAGCTGGGACACATCATCTGCAGTCACCGCGGAGCCGGCCTGCTGGACGAGGCGAGTTCGCGCATCCTCTTCCCCAACCTCGACCCCGCCCTCGTACGCGACATGCTCATGCGCGCCGCGTACGACGACGTCCAGGAGCAGGAGGCGGAGATCATCGCCTATCTGCTCTCCCAGCGGCTGGGCGGCGCGCAGGCGCCCGGGACCCCGCCGGCTGCCGCGGAAGGCGGCCCGGGCGGCACGTCCGAAACGCTCGACCGCATCGAGCGCACGCTGTTCTGACGCGGGCCGTCACCGCGGGGTGGCCAACCGCTCGCGCCACCAGTCCACCGTAGCCTCGACCTGCTCGTCGACGGGAGTGGCGCGTACGGCGAACTCGGTTTCGTACGCCGTCGAGTCGACGACGAACGGACGGTCGAACTGGTGGCGGACCTCCTTCAGTTCGCGGATCAGCGGCGAGAAGAGCGAGGCCGCGCCCAGCACGGCGGACGGCAGCCGGCGCACCGCGACGGGTCCCGTTCCCGCCTGGGCGGCGAGCCGGCCCACCATCTCCCGGACGGACAGCGCGGGTCCCGTCGGCGCGTGCCAGGCACGCCCCCAGGCCCGCTCCTCGCCCGCGACCTCGACCAGGGCCCGGGCCACATCGGGGAGATGGCTCCAGCTGTGCGGAGCGTCCGGATCGCCGAGGGTGGAGACGGGCTTGCCGCGGAGCAGCGGCGGCATGACGCGCCCGGCCAGGTGCCCGCCGTCGGTCACGCCGGGCCCGAAGAAGTCCGAGGCCCGTACCTCCACCGCCCTGATGCGGCCCTCGTCGTGCAGCTTCCGCGCCGCTTCCCAACCGGCCGCGCGCACGCGGCCCTTGACCCCGGTCGCCGCCAGGGGCAGCCCCTCGGTCAGGGGGCCGTCCACGGGTCCGTAGCCGTAGAGGTTGCCCAGCATGACCAGGACGGCCCCGGTCTCCTCGGCCGCGCCGCAGGCGGACGCGATCAGCGGAGGCCATTCGCCCGCCCAGCGGTGGTAGGGCGGAGCGGCGCAGTGGTGGATCGCGGCCGCGCCCCGCGCCACCCCGGCCAGCCGCCTGCCGTCCGTGGCGTCCAGCGCGATGTGCTCGATGCCGGGCTCGGCACCGCGGCCCGACCTGGTAACGACCCGTACCGAATGCCCCTCTTCGACGAGGAGTCGAGCGGTGGCGGCCCCTGCAGGCCCGAATCCCATGACGACATGAAGGCTCACGGGCGAACACTAGCGCGACCGTCGCCCGCCTCCGCCGGATCCACCCGGATGAACGATCCGGATACCGTCTCCCCATGACGACGACGCCACTGCGCAGGGACGCGGCCCCCAACCGGAGGTCCTGACCGCCCACGGCGAGCGGGCGCTCGCCGACCCGGACCCCTGGCACGCACCGGAGGGCTTCCTGACCCGCACCCTCGAAGCGCGGGTCACCGAGGCCTCCCTGCCCCCGGCCACGGCCGCCCCCGAAGACGCCCTGCCGCGCACCCCGGAACTCAAGACGGCACTGTGGTCGACCGGCCGGGTACTGCTCGACCGGGCCTGCGCGCCGCCGCACCCCCGGCGCGTGATCCCCGTCCGAGCCCGGAAGAAGAGCCCCTGACCGGGGCTGCTCATGCCGCGCCGGGGAGAGTGACCTCCTTCGCCTCGCCGTGCACCGTGACGGCGCCGCCGTCGACGGAGATCCCGGACGGGACGAGGCCGAGGGGCAGGTCCGGGAGCTTGCGTTCCGCCTCCTTGAGCGCGGCCGCGATCTGGGGATTGGCCGGGTTCAGGGGACGCCCGGCCAAGGAGGCGGCCGTCGGTTCGAGCGTGACGGTGTCACCGGTGAGCTTGAGCGCGGCGGTCACGACCAGCGGTACGCCCATGACGGACCGGGTGATCTCCAGCCGCCCGTCGTGCCCGGCCAGCCGGACACCGGGACCGCGCTTCGCCCCGAGGGCGTCGAGCGGGACCTTGAACTCCGCCCGCGCCTGCGCCGCCGCGTACCCGCCGGCCGTCCTGGACACGTCGTGCAGGTCGAAGGAGGCGGTGACGGGCAAACCGTCCTCCGTCTTCGCCCGGCCCTCCACCTCGACCTCCGGGTAGGTTCCCGCCGCCGCGCTCCACAGGAACGGGAAGCCGCCGATGGAGACGCTCGGCGGCGCCACCAGCGCGCTCTGCCGCGCGGCGATCCGGTCGGCCATCCGGTCCTCGGCGACACCGGCCGCCACGCGGTCGGCGAGCACGACGACGGCGAGCAGCGCGCACGCTCCGGCCGCCACCCACCGCCGGGCACGGCGCGGGCGCCGCGCGGCGGTTCCGCGTACGGCAGTTCCTCGTACGGCAGTCCCTCGTACGGCAGTCCCTCGTACGCCGGCCTTCGCGCGCGCGTCGGCCTGGGGGGTGCGGTGGTTCATGCGTTCCTCACGGGTTCGGGGACGGCGGCGGTACGGACGACGGCCTCCTCGCCGCCTTCGACGTGCATCTGCGGCAGGAGCCGGTCGAGCCGGCCCGGCAGCCACCAGTTGGCTCTGCCGAGCAGGACCATCGTGGTGGGGACGAGGAGCCCGCGGACGACCGTGGCGTCGAGCGCAACGGCGGTGGCGAGGCCGATGCCGAACATCTTGACGACGGGGTCGTCCCACAGGAGATACCCGAGGAAGACGCACACCATGATGAGAGCGGCGGAGGTGATGATCCTGCCGGTCCGCGCCAGGCCGGTGATCACCGCGCCCCGGTTGTCGCCGCTCGCCAGCCATGCCTCGCGGACGGCGCTCAGCAGGAAGACCTCGTAGTCCATGGAGAGCCCGAACAGGACGGCGAACATGAGCAGCGGTACGTAGCCGGGGATCGGCACGGGCCCGCCGAGGCCGAGCGGCGCCGCTCCCCAGCCCCATTGGAACAGCGCGGTGAGCACGCCGTAGGCGGCGGCCACCGAGAGGAGGTTGAGCACGGCGGCCTTGGCGGCGACCAGCGGGGAGCGGAAGGCCAGGAGGAGGAGCAGTCCGGCGATGGCGAGGACGATCCCGATGACGGCGGGCAGGCGCTGCGCGAGCCGGTCGTTGAGGTCCAGCTGCGTCGCGGGGATGCCGCCCACGTGGGCTTCCTGGCCGGTGTCCTTCGTGACGGGCGGGAGGGTGTGCTCGCGCAGGCGGTGCACCAGGTCGGCGGTACGGGGATCGCCCGGCGCGGTGGTGGGGGTGACCTGCCAGCGCACGGTCCGGCCGTCACGGCTCAGTTGGGCGGGTCCGACCGCGGCGACCCCGCTGGTGTCCTTCAGCGCCCGGCCGACGGCCGCGACGGCCGGGTCCGCCGGGCCGGAGGCCGGTTGCGGCAGCGTGTCGGTCACCTGGAGCGGTCCGTTGACGCCCGGGCCGAATGCGGATGCGAGCCGGTCGTAGGCCGTACGGCCTGACGTGCCGGGGGACTTGTCGCCGCCGTCGAGCTGCCCGAAGGACAGCTGGGTCGCGGCGAGCGCCGGCAGGACGAAGAAGGCCAGGCCGGCGAGCAGGTACCGCCACGGCCGGTCGGCGACGTGCCGGGCGATGCGCGCCCAGCCGCGGTCGGGCGGCGGGGAGGCCTGCGGCCGGTCCGCGGCGGCCGGCACGGGAACCGGTGCGGCGGCCGGCGCGGGGGCCAGGCGCCGGCCCAGCAGGGCGAACAGTGCGGGGAGGAGCGTGAGGGTGGCGGCCATGGCGACCAGGACGGCGATGCCGGGCGCGAGCGCCAGCGCGCGGAGCAGCGGCAGGCCACCGAGGGCCAGGCTGGCGAGCGCCGCGATGACCGCGGTGCCGGCGAAGGCGACGGCCTTGCCGGAGGCGCCGATCGTGAGGGCCGCGGCGTCCTCGACCGCCTTCCCGTAGGTGAGGAGTTCACGGAAGCGGGTGAGGCAGAAGAGGCTGTAGTCGATGCCCACGCCGAGCCCGATCATCGCCGCGATGGTGGCGCCGGAGGACGGCATGTCCGTCACGTGGCCGGTGAGGCCGATGACTGCGAGGGAGATGCCGAGTCCCACGACGGCCGTGGCCAGCGGTACGGCGGCCGCGACGGGCCTTCGGAAACCGAGGTAGAGGACGGCGAAGGCGGCGACGAGTCCGATGACCTCGCTGCTCCGGGTCGACTTCTTGTCGGCGGCTTCGGCGAGGTTGCCGCCGGGGGTGACCTCGATCCCGGCCGCTTCGGCCGGTTCGGCGGCGTCCATGAGGTCGTGGACGACGTCGGCGGTGATGTCCCGGCCCGCCAGGTCCAGCTCGACCGCGAGGTAGGCGGTGAGTCCGTCGGGGGCGAGGGCCGCGCCGGCGGCCGACTCGTACGGGGTGGTGACGGCGAGGACGTGGTCGCGGGCGGCGAGTGCGCGGGCCGCCGCCTGGACGGCCTCGCGGGCGCGGTCCGAGGTGAGGGACGGGCCGTCGGCGGGCGTGTGCAGGACGAGGGGCTGACGGCCGGAGGCGGAGTCGGCGAACGCGAGGGCGGCGTCGTGGGCGGCCTGGCTGTCGCTGCCCGGTATGGAGACCGTCTCGGTGGTGGCACTGCCGAGCACGCCCACCGCCGCGGCCAGGCCCACCAGCAGCAGGAGCCAGGCCGCGATGACCCGCTTCGGCCGTCGGGCGCACCAACGCCCCAAGGTGACGAACATGCGTACGGGATCCCCCTCGTGCGGTGTGGCTCGTTTCCCTCATCCTTGCACTTCGAGTGCAATTAAATCAACGCACGCGCATTTGCGACAATGGCGACGAGTGAAGCCGGGAGGGGTCAACGTGCGGCAGTCGGCCGGTCAGCCACAGGAGCGACTCGCGGACGGCCGCGCCGAGCGCAGCCGTCAGTCCCGCGTGAAGATCGCGGACGCGGTGCTGTCCCTGCTCGACGAGGGCGCGTCGCACTTCCCCGCGAACCGCGTCGCCGAGCGCGCCGGCGTCTCCCGCCGCCTGGTCTTCCACCACTTCGCCGACATGTCCCAGCTGGTGGAGACGGCGATCGCACGGCGCCTGGAACAGCTCATGGAGCAGACCAGGCCCCTGCCGGCCGGCGGTCCGCGATCCGCGCGGATCGCGGCACTGACGGAACAGCGCTCGCGGATCCTGGAGTGGATCACCCCGGCCCAGCTGACGCTCATGCGGCTGGAGCAGCACGGGGACCGCATCCAGGAGGTCACCCGGCAGGTCCTGGACTTCGCACGGGGACGGCTGGCCGACATCTTCGCCGAGGAGCTCGGCCGGCTGCCCGCCGAGCGCAGGACCGAGGTGCTCCACGGACTGGACGCGGTGACCACCTGGGGTGCCTGGCACCACTGGCGCAGCAGTGGCCTGAGCGTCGAGGCGGCCGCCTCGACGATGGAGACGGCCGTACACGCCCTCCTGGCCGGTACGGATCCGGCCGGGCCGGATCCGTACCGGCCCTGAGGCGCCCGCTCCGCTACTTCGCGTCGGCCCCGGACAGCACCCGGCGATCCGGCGGCGCGGGCTGCCGGCCGCCCGCACCGCTCCCGTCCCGCGCGAGCCACCGGTGCAGGGCGGGGCCGCCCACCGCGATGCCCGCGAACAGCGCGACCGCCGTGATCAGGCTCGGCTCGGAGACCCACAGGCCGAGCACCTGGTCGAGGAGCAGGGCCGCCACCACCAGCAGCACCTTCCCGAGCAGCAGGCCCGAGTGGAGACGACGGTCGACCGGCCGGCCGAGGCGGGCCCGGCGGCGGTGCAGCAACGACATCGCCAGTGCGGCACACGCGACGAGCGCGACGAGACGCAGGGCGTGTTCCCAGGCGGGGGTGTCCGAGCCCCAGGCCCAGACCCCACCCATGACGGCCCCCGCGACAACATAGATCCGACGCTCCGGCACGACTGCCTCCTGACCCTCGGGGGTCATACGACACGGAAACAACTTGCACTTCGAGTGTCATAACTATGGACGTATCCGTCAAGCCCGGCCGCTTTCGAGCCGCCGGAGGGGTTCGACTAGGGTCGGCAGGGCAGCGCACCCATGAATCACCATCGACCACGAGGAGCAGCCGTGAGCCGGCCGGCGTCCACCGTTCTGCAGCAGGAGATCGCCAGGGAACTCCAGGTGTCGGAGACCTTCGACGCGCACCTGGAGATCGAGCGCCGGGTGGCCTTCCTGGCCGAGCGGCTCACCTCCACCGGCCTGCGCTCCCTGGTCCTCGGCATCAGCGGCGGGGTGGACTCCACCACGGCCGGACGACTGTGCCAGCTCGCGGTGGAGCGGGCCCGCGAGGCCGGTCACGAGGCGGCGTTCTACGCGATGCGACTGCCGTACGGAGTCCAGGCGGACGAGCACGACGCCCAGCTGGCCCTCGGCTTCATCAAGGCCGACCGGGTGCTGACGGTGGACGTGAAGCCCGCCAGCGACGCCGCGCTGGAGGCGGCCCTCGCCGGGGGCACCGTGTTCCGGGACGCCCACCACCAGGACTTCGTGCAGGGCAACATCAAGGCCCGCCAGCGCATGATCGCCCAGTACGCGGTGGCCGGGGCCCACGACGGCCTGGTCGTCGGCACCGACCACGCGGCCGAGGCGGTTTCCGGCTTCTTCACGAAGTTCGGCGACGGCGCGGCCGACCTGGTCCCGCTGACCGGCCTGACCAAGCGCCGGGTGCGTGCCGTGGCCGACGTCCTGGGCGCCCCCGCGGAGCTGGTCTGGAAGACCCCCACGGCGGACCTGGAGACCCTGGACCCGGGCAAGGCCGACGAGGACGCGCTGGGTGTCACGTACGACGACATCGACGACTTCCTGGAGGGCAAGCCGGTCGACGAGCGCGCCTTCGACACGATCGTCCGCCGCTACCGCCTGACCGACCACAAGCGCCGGCTCCCGGTCGCCCCGTAGTGCGGCGCCGGGTCCGGCGCCGGGTCGTGGCGGGGTGGATCGCCCTCGTGCTCGCCGGCGGCGCGTACACGCTGTACCTCGACGACCCGACGAGCGCCACACCGGAGCCGCAGCGGTGGGAACGCGGCCCGTCACCGAGTGACGGGCCGGTCCCGTGCCCCACGGAAAGCGGCGGCGGTGCGGCGCCCACGGCGCACGGCTGCGCGTACTGGCAGCGCGGCTAGTGCTGTGGCCGGAAAGGTTTGCCGGGTCGCGGTGTTCGGTGCGGTGCATTGCAAGGCGGAGGGCCACGGCTCGTACTGGACGTACTGGCGTGGTCCGACAACGCGGCGAGGGGCCGTGCCGGGCGCCGTGACCCGGCAAACCTTTCCGGTCGCAGCACCAGACACGGTCCGGCCCGCCGTCCGGCGGATCGCGGCGGGCGGGGCGTGCTCCTACGCTTGAGGAGTACCTCGGGGCTCGGGGAGCCGTGTTGTCGAGCCTGGGCAGGGGTGACCGGTCATGGGCAGGTGCCGTCCGTTCCGTGAGCGCCGGGTCCGACGGGCGGGGGTGCCGGCCGCGGTCGCGATACTGCTGGCCGCCCTGTGCGCGGGTACCGGCTCCGCCTCCGTACGCACGGACTTCGATCCCGCCACCGTGCGGAAGCTGGACGCGGCGATCACGGAGGTCATGAAGCAGACCGGCATGCCGGGCCTGAACATCGGCCTGTGGATGCCCGGCCGCGGCGTGTACGAGAAGTCCTTCGGCATCGCGGACAAGCAGACCGGCACACCCATGAAGTCCGACCTCCACTCGCGGATCGGCAGCGTCACCAAGACCTTCACCGTCACCGGCGTCCTCCAGCTGGTCGACCAGGGCAAGGCCGGCCTCGACGACCCCATATCGCGGTACGTCTCCGGCGTCCCCGGCGGGGACTCCATCACGCTGCGCCAACTCGCGGACATGCGCAGCGGCCTCTTCGACTACACGACGGACAAGAAGTGGCTGGACGACGTCCGCGCCGACCCGCACCGCACGTACACCCCGCGCCAGCTGGTGGACGTGGCCTTCGGCCATCCCCCGAACTTCAAGCCGGGCGCCAAGTGGGAGTACAGCAACACGAACACCATCCTGCTCGGGATGCTGGTCGAGAAGGTCAGCGGGCAGAGCCTCGCCGACTACCTCCGGGAGCACGTGTTCGCGCCGCTGAAGCTGGACGGCACCTCCCTGCCCGGTGACAGCGCCATGCCCGATCCGCACGCACACGGGTACACGGACTTCACCCCGAAGGGCACCGTCGCCGACGCCACGAACTGGAACCCCTCCTGGGCCTGGGCCGCCGGCGCGGTCATCTCCGACCTCGACGACCTGCACACCTGGGCCCCGGCGCTCGCGGACGGCCGGCTGCTGACCCCCAAGACACAGGCAGAACGGCTCCGGACGCTCCCGATCGGGGCCGGCCCCGGCGCCTCGTACGGCCTCGGCATCCTCGACTTCAACGGCTGGCTCGGCCACAACGGGGAGCTGCCCGGCTACGAGACGATCGCCGCCCAACTCCCGGCCGAGAAAGCGACCTTGGTGGTGCTCGTCAACAGCGACATCGACTACCGCGGCAAGAACCTGTCCAGCATGATCGGGAACGCGGTCACCTCGATCGTGACCCCCGACCACCTCTGGCCCGCGCCGGTGGCCACCAAGGCGAAGTAGTCCCCGGCCGCGGTCCACCGAGGTGGTCCATGTGACCATGGCCTCCTTTGGCACACGCACATCCGCATCGCCGCATTTCATGGGGGGACCATGCGCACCCGTACCACCACCGTCACCGCCGGCCTCGCCGCCGCCCTCGCGACGGTGCTCCTCCTGACCGGCTGCACCGCGTCCGGCGGAAGCCCGAAGAGCAAGGGCGGCGGCAGCAGCGCCGCGGCGCCCGCTCCCGTCGCGCCGGGTGGCGGCTCCGGGTACGAGGGCCCCCGGCCGCAGGACCAGAACCTGCTCGCCTGGACGGGCGACCCCAACGACGCGGGGCACGTGACCGCCCAGTCGGTCGCCGGGGTGGCCGGACGGGTCACTCTCGTACGGATCGTGCTGCGCGAGCAGATCACCTGGTCCAACATCTGGCTCGGGCTGGCCGGTATCGACCCGAACGCCCAGCTCTCCCAGAACTTCCTCGGCGTCTACGACGCGAACGGCACCCTGCGCGCGTCCACCGCGGACATCTCCCCGCAGCTGATGACCGAAGCGATCGCCAAGCCCTTCCCCCTCGCCAAGCCCTTCACCGCCGCCCCCGGCACGTACTTCATCGCCCTCCTCCTCAACGGCACCTGGGCGACCAACGGCCTCACCCTCAAGGCCACGGGCGCCGGAATCTCGGTGAACGCCGGCCTGACACCGCCGAACCTCCGCTACAGCACCCTGCTGACCGGCCAGACCTCCCTGCCGGCCAGCGTGAACCTCGGCGAGCAGTCCACCGGCACCGTCAACACGGGCTGGGGCAGCCAGTGGTACGCGATCTCCTGAGCCGGGCGGGCTGCCGGGCCGCGGGCCGCATGACCGCAGCTCAGGTGCCGCTTCGCCCGGCTGCCGCGGCGCAGCGGGTGCGGGGTACGGCCGGATGAGCGAAGCTGGGGACGGCTGTACCACGAGGCGGGACCTGAGCGGGACCGCCGATGCGAGGAGGGCTTTGTGGACGTTTCTCGAGTCGGCGGGCTCAGTCCCGCGACCCGGACCCGAAGCGGGGTGCGGACGGCCATGCTGCTGTGCGCGGCCGCGGCCCTCGCGGTCGGAGCCGCCGTACCAGCCGCCGTACCCGCTTCCGCGCAGCAGACGCCCCGGGCCGTCATGGATCCGAATCCGGTCGTGGTCGTCGACTGCTTCTCCAAGGCCCAGGTGCGTCCCCAGGAGTACCTGCTGGCCTGCGGCGACGGGAACAACCGTCTCATCCGGCTGCACTGGGACAGCTGGGGGCGGCGGACCGCGACGGCCACCGGCATCGACATGGTGAACGACTGCACCCCGTACTGCGCGGCGGGCCGCTTCCGCGCGTACCCGGTCAAGGTGACCCTGAACAACCCGCGGTCCTGGCCCGAACACCCCGACGTGCAGCGGTACACCACGATGCGGCTCCTCTACACCGACACCGCCCCGCCGCCGGTCCCCAAGGACGTGACGTACAAGCTGGTCTACTGATCGGCCCCGTCTACTGACCGGCTCGATCGGCCTGTCCGCCGAGGCGGGCGCCGATCAGGTAGGCGGCCTCCTCGGACAGCCGGGCGCGCCGCCCGTCCTCCTGGGCCCGTTCGAGTTCGCCCCTCAGCGCCAGCTCGGTGCGCAGTACGGTCGCCCGCGGCACCGGGACCCGCTGCCCGGGTTTCTCGGTGAACGGCTGGAGTTCGGCCGCCGAGACCTGGGCGTCCTGCGACGAGCCGCGGCGGAGCGAGAGGAACACCCGGGCCAGCCAGTCGGCCGGGATCTGGACCATCAGATCAGTCATATCCGGGAAACGACGGGCCGCCCCGGCCGTGACTGCCGCTCCCCCGACCGGCTCAGTGGCCCTCCCCGGCGACGGGCTCGACCCGGATCGCAGGAGGGGAGCCGCGGCCCGTCGGGGCCGCGGCTCGGAGGCGGGGGTGGGTCAGGACTTCTTGACCTCGTCGATGCAGAGCACGAACTGCTTGCCCGAGCTGCGGCGGGAGCCGCGCATCTGCTCCTGGTAGCCGATGTCCGACTGGCCCTTGCACTGGTTCGTGTCGAGGCTGTCGGGGATCACCTTGACCACCTTGTACTCGGCGTTCGCGCCGCCGCACTTCACCACCTGGAGGTCGGGGCTGATGGTGTTGCCCTTGTTCGTCAGGCAGTCCCCGACCTTCGCCTTGTCGGCGTCGTCACGGCTGGCGTAGTAGCCCACCGCGGCCGCGATGACGACGACCACGGCAACGATGATCTTCAGGATCTTCATGACCCCCATGCGCTTGCGCGGCGGCGCAGGCGGGGCGGCGAACTGCTGCGGCGGGTAGGCGTACTGCTGCGGCGGGGCGCCGTACGGCGGCTGGCCCGGCTGCTGGGGCTGCCCGTATCCCGGCTGGGGCGGGTAGCCCTGCGGCGGCTGCTGGGCGTGCGGGGCGGGCTGGCCGTACGGGCCGGGGCCCTGCTGCGGCGGGTAGGTCATGCGGAAAATCCCCCGTGAACGTGTGCACTGCGCATTGCTTGACGTGCGCACGCTATAACAAGCCGCCTACATCGGCCGCATTCACCCGAGGCGTCCGCAGCCCTACCCGTGGAAGGCGGTCGCGCGAACGGTGGTGCCGCACAGCGCGAACTCGCCGCCGTCACTGGGCGCCAGCTGGTGGCGTCCGCCCGCGACACCCACCACCATCGACGGCGCGACGAAGGGATCCGCGCCGGAGGCGCAGTAGCCGTCCGCCTCACCGAGCACCGGCGTGAAGGTGAGCTGCGACGAGGCCCGGCCGCCGGCAGCCAGCTGCACCGGTCCCGACTTGCCGACCCGGATCACCTGGAGCGGCTTGTTCTTGTCCGGCGAGCCCTGTCCCGCGAGCGCCACGGTCGGGTAGCCGTTCAGTACGCACGGCTTCGAGCTCTTGTTGGTCACCGTGATCCGCACCTGCGCGGAGCCGGCCGGCTGTGCGCTGTCGGCAACGACCTGGCTGCTCGTGCAGGCGGCCGCCGGCCGGCGTGGCCCGTCCCCGGCGGCCGCGGCCGCCCCGGAACCGACGAACACCGTTCCGGACGCGAAGCCCGCCAGCAGGAGCACGGACGAGGCCTTGATCGCGACGCATCGCGTTGCGCGTTTCATGGGTTGTCCTCCACGGTTCACCCGGAGCGCCGGAGCTGCTCGGGCCTGCCCCCTCCCCCAGCGTCCCACCAACTCGCGCCATCGGCGCGGGCGGCTCAGGCCCCCGCGTGGAGGTGGGCCGCCCACAGGAGCGGGGCCCGCCCGCGGTCGTAGCCGGGCGGCAGGTCGTGGCCGTCCCGGACCTGGCGTACGGCGGCGTGCAGTGCGCGGGCGGAGCGGTCGGGGTCGACGGCCCCCGAATCCGTCCGGAGGCCGTCGTAGAAGGCCCGGGCGATGCGTACGGCGATCTGGTCGTCGATCTCCCAGAGCGTGCCGATGACATGGGGGAAGCCGGCGAGCTGGAACGCGGACGTGAGGTGGATGGCCTCGTCGAGCAGGTTCACGGTGTCGATGGCCGCCGTGCGGCAGGCGGACAAGTAGGCGAGCCTGGCGTGGTCGAGGGCGACGGGTGCCAGGCTCCTGACCGTGAACGGGTCGTCCGCGTGGTCGTGGAGCAGCAGCCGGCTCCGCGAGGGATCGGCGGGATCGCTCGTTCCGTGGCAGGCGAAGTGCGCGATCGCGCAGTGGGGCAGGTGCGCCAGTACGTTGGCCTTCGTGGGGGCCGCGTCTTCCTCCGCCCGGTCCCGGTCCTGGTCCCGGCCACGCTCCCTGAGCAGGACGCGGTCGGGAAAGCAGGCCTCCAGCAGGGCGGCCTCGGCGTCGACGAAGCGCAACCGGCCCTCCCCCGGCAGTCCGGGCGTGGTCGGCATGGCGACGATCAGCGCCCGCCCGGCGGCGGCCGCGCCGCCCGGACCGAGGGCCCGACCGCGTTCGCGGGCGTGGCGCAGCGCGCGTACGGTCGGGGTGTAGGAGGAGACGACCCGGTCCATCACGGTGCGCCGGTTCGGGTCGTCCTGCCCGTCGGTGTGATGACCGGCGGCATGCAGCGGCAGGAGACCCAGCAGTCCGCCCGGTGCCCACCACACGCGCGGCAACTCCCCTTCCGTTTCGGGCGGGGGCGGGCCCTTGTGCCCCAGCGCCTCCAGCACGGGACCGGCGGCGGCGTCCCACAGCCACTCGAGGACGTCGACCAGTACGGTCTGGGCCTCCTCCCGCTCCACGGGGTCCGCGCCCGACAACGCGGTGTGCTGCGCCTGCCGGAAGGCGTTGATCCGGTCGACCAGGGTGGTGTGGTCGAGCCCGGGCAGCGGGAGGCCGGTGAGCCCCTCGGCCGTGAGCAGCAGCGCGTCACTTCGGTACGTGCTGACGTTGAACACCACGATCGGCCCGTGGGACGCCTCGGCCCTGAGCTCGTCGACCGTCGGCGGAAGGGCGAAGGAGGCGAAGCCGTCCAGCGCACGGATCTCGGCCAGGACGGCGGTGAACTCCTCGGCCGGACGGTGCCGGTCGCCGACCGACGCGTCCGCGGGCCGGTCGAGAAGATCGCGCAACTCGGCGAATCTGGCGGCCAGTTCGGGGCTTCTTTCGTACAGGTCGGTGAGATCGCTGCGGTTCTCCAGTGCCTGGCCGAGCATGACGGCGCGGCCCACCTCCAGCAGGCCCAGGGCGCGCTCCGCCCGCGCTCGCGCCGTCCCGCCCGGGGCCGCGAGCGCGAGCGCGGCGGCGGTGCCGGCCAGGCCCGCCACATCGCCGATCGCGTCCTGCTGGTCCTGGCGCTCCAGTCTGCGCCCGGTCATCTGCGGCATCAGGCGCACGGCCGCGTCCGCCGCCTGTGCCGCACGTTCCGCTTCACCGGACCGTGCCAGCAGGAGGGCCGCGGACAGCCCCGCGTCGATCCGGACGAACGGCGAGGACGGGACCGTCGTCGACGCCGCCGACCAGGCCCTGACCGCCTCGTCCCGGTCCGCCGGGTCGCCGCCGTGGTCGAACCGTACGACCAGCGCGCCCCCGAGGTTGTTCAGGTAGACGGCACGCTCGGGGTGGTCGGCGGGAACCGACTCCACCGCCTGCCGGCCCGCGGTGATCGCGTCGTCCAGGTCGGACCGGACACCGCTCCGGCCGAAGCGGGTCCGCAACGCCGGGACGAGGTTGGACAGATACCGCGCTCGGAGCGGGTGGTCGGCCTGGACGGCCTCCACCGCCTGCCGGTGGCGGACGATCGACGCGTCCAGATCCCCGAGGACTCCGAGCCGCCCGAACCGGACCTGGAGCGCCGCCCCCAGGTTCGACAGGAACATCGCGCGGTCGAGATGGGTGGCGGGCGCCGCGTCGACCGCCTGCCGGCCCGCCTCGATGGCGGAGTCCAGGTCCCCGATGTCATGCACCCGCGCGAACCTGCCGCGCAGCATGTTCCCGAGGTTGGAGAGGTACCGTGCGCGCTGGGGGTGGTCGGCGGGGACGGCCTGCACCGCCTCCCTGAGCCGGTCGATGGCGGCGTTCAGATCCGCGAGGACTCCGAACCGCTGGTACCGGGCCCACAGTCCTCCCCCGAGGTTCGACAGGCACATCGCCAGGTCGGGACGGCCGGGACGGTCGGGACGGCCCGCGGCCGCCGCCTCCACCGCGCGCAGGCCCACCTCCACGGCCGCGTCCACGTCGACGGCGAGGCCGGCCCGGACGAACCTGGCCTGGAGCGCGATGCCCAGGTTCGACAGGAACACGGCGCGACCGGGGTGGCCTTCGGGCGTCGCCTCCGCCGCCTGCCGGCCCACCTCCACGGCCGAGTCCAGGTCCCCGGTGTCACCGGTCCGTTCGAAGCGGAGCCGCAGCACGTTCCCCAGGTTGGAGAGGATCTCGGTGCGGCCGGGCTGGTCGAGGGGGAACAACGGCACGGCTTCCCGGTACCGGGCGATGGCGCCGTCCAGATCGGGCAGTGCTCCGGCTCGCTCGTAGCGGGCACGCAGTGCGCTCCCCAGGCCGGTCAGGACCAGCGCACGGTAGAGGCCTTCATCGGGGGTCGTCCGCAGCGCCTCCCCGAGCAGCGCGACGGCGTCTTCGAGGTCCTCCACGGCTCCGGCCCGGTCGAACCGGGCGTTCAGCGCGTCTCCGAGGTTGTAGAGGTACATGGCTCGGCCGGGCTCCTCGGCGACCGCCGACAGCGCTTCCCGGAAGCGGTCGATCGCGGTGTCGAGGTCGGCGGCCGGGCCGCCCCGCCTCCACTTGATCCGCAGCACGTTGCCGAGGGCGGTCAGGTGGACGGCCCGGTGGGGATGGCCGGCGGGCACGGCCTCCACGATGCGCTGCCACAGGTTCGCCAGACCGGAGAGCCGTGCCGGATCGTCCGACTCCTGCGCGTCCGAGAGCAGTTGGAGGGCGTACCCGGCCGCGTTCTCCGCGAGGACGGGCACCAGCGGATCCGGCAGGTTCTCGTCGCCCGCGAGGAAGCACGCGGTGAGTGCCTGCACGGCGATCCGCAGGTCCGGTCGGCCCTGGTCCCCGTACGTGTCCTCGCCCTGGTCCTCGTACCGGTCCCGGCCCGGTGCCGGGTCCGTCCCTACGGCCAGCGCCTGGTGGCGGAACCAGTGGAACCAGCCCAGCAGATGGTGGACGGCGAGGTCGTCCTCTCCGGGCATGAGTTCCGCGAGCCGCCGCGCCTCGCGCAGTGCCTCGGCCTCCAATACCGGTGTCACGTCCCGCGATCGCACAACACGCCGCAGCCGCGCCGCCATTGCGTCCATCGCCGTCTCCGCGGCCGGTCGTACGGTGCGATCTGGGTCCCCCGGATGGCTCACGTCGGGTGATGCTAGTCCTACGATCCCCGCACCGGCGGGTAGTTCCTCGGATACGCTCCGCGACAGCGACGACGACGCGGCGGTGGGCGCCGGGCGGGGGCGGACATGGCGCAGGCCGATGAGACGGCGCGGTACCTGGGGATCGTGTGCGCGAACGCGGATGCGATCCGGGCGCGCCTGCTGAGCCGCGGTCGTACGGGTTGCGACGCGGTCCTGGAGGACGTGCTCGCCGCGGCCCGGGGCGGGCGGGAGACGGACCGCGCGGTCGGGACGCTGCACGCCGTCCTGCAGACCCTCGGCGACCACCGGGGCCTCCACGCCTACGACGGGACCGGCGGCCCGGCGGACCGCGGGGTGCATGCCGCGGGCGTCGCCCGGGAGCGGTCGGGTGAGCCCGTGTACCTGTGCCCGGCCCGCCTCTGTACCCGCCACGGGTGGCCTGACCACGGGCCGGCGCCGGCCTGCGCGGTCAGCGGCGGCGGGTTGCGCCTGGACCGGCTGTAGCGGTGGGGAGCCTGCTGGGGGAACTGGGAAAGAAGCTCGCCGAGCGGTGGCTGACGCTGCTGGTCCTGCCGGGCGCCCTCTATCTGGCGGTGGCGGTCGCGGCCCGGACGCTCGGCCAGGCCCACCCCTTCTCCGCGGGCCGGCTCACCGGACAGATCACCGCGTGGGCCGGTGCCCCGGCCGCGCGCACCGTCGGGGGCCAGGTCGTGGTGCTGGCCGCGGTACTTGCGGGGGCGGCGGCCGTCGGGGTCGCCGCACAGGCCCTCGGCTCCGCCGTCGAACGGATCCACCTGGCCGCCGACTGGCCCACCTGGCCGGCTCCGGCCCGCGGGCTCGCGTACCGGATCACCGTCCGCCGGCGGCGCCGGTGGCGGACGGCCGCCGAGGCCTGGCACCGGCACCGGGAGGAGGCCGCCACCGCCCGTACGCGCGGCGAACGCGCGGATCCCGCAGGGCGGCATGCCGCCCGGGCGGCCATGGTCCGGATATCCGCCGAGCATCCCGACCGCCCCACCTGGAGCGGCGACCGCATCCACGCCGCGGCCGTCCGCGTGGAGCGGGACCACCGGCTCGATCTGGCCGCGCTGTGGCCGCACTTGTGGCTGGTGCTGCCCGACACCGCCCGTGCCGCTGTGACCGCCGCCCGCCAGGCCCTCACCCGGGCCACCACGCTGACCGCCTGGGCCCTGCTCTACCTGCCGCTCTCCCTGTGGTGGTGGCCCGCTGCCGCGATCGCGGCCGTTGCGGCCCTCACCGGACGGCACCGCACGCGGTCCGCCGCCGACACCTACGCCACGCTGCTCGAAGCCGCCACGCGCCTGCACGCCCGCGACCTCGCCGGCCCGCTGGGCCTGGACCTCGCCGGTCCGCTCACGCCCGAGGCCGGTGGCACCCTGGGCCTCCGCCTGGCGCCGAGCCCGCCGCCGCGACCGTACGACGGGGGCTCCTGACGCGGGGCTGCCGTCAGACCGGCTCCCGGTCCCCGACGGTCTCCCAGGACCCGGAGGCCGGTTCGTCGCCGCCCGCGGGGACGAACACGCACCGGGCGCCGGACGGCATCGGCGACTCCCAGGCGGCCTCCACCTCGGCCATGGGCACGGCGACCGCATCGGTGGTCGGCGCCAGGGCAGGCAGCCGGGCGAGCAGCTCGCGCAGGGCGGCGGCACGGCGCGCGCCCGAGATCGAGCCGAGTCCGCTCCCGCAGACGCTGACGTCCGCCTTGCGCAGCCACGCCGACGGCACGGTCATGTCGGGCCCGGCCGCGGATCCGACCTGCACCCACCGCAACGGACGGGTGAGATCGGCGCGGTGGCGCAGGATGCCGTCGAGCGCCAGCTCGGCGGGGCGGTCCCACAGGTAGTCCAGGACCACGTCCACGTCGGCGGCCGCCGCGCCGAACGCGGCCGCGATCTCCTCGTCCGGGCCCGCGAGCCGCACCGTACGGTGCGCGCCCAGCTCCGCCGCGACCCGCAGCCCCTCCGGATCGCGCCCGGCCGCCACGACCGCGCCCGCGCCCTGGTCGAGGGCGAGCCGGATGGCGGCCCGGCCCGCGTTGCCGGTGGCGCCGAGGACGAGCACCGACTCGCCCTTGCGCAGCCGGCCCCGCTCGCGCAGTGCGATCCACGCGGAGGACGCCGGGTTCATGACGGCGGCGACGGCGACCGGGTCGAGCCCGTCCGGTACGGGCATGAGCGCGGCGGCCGGTACGGCGACCCGCTCGGCCATCGTCCCGTGCGGGGGCTCCAGCCCCGGGATGTAGACGAGTTCACCGGCCGCGGTCCGGCCCACCCCGTCGAACCCGGGCACCAGCGGCAGCGCGTCGCCACCCGTGTAGTGGCCGCCCGCGGCGAACGAGCGCACCAGCGGGTACAGCGCGGCCGCCAGGACCTCGACGACCACCTCGCCGGCCGCGGGGACGGGCTCGGGCACGGACTCGTACCGGGGCGGCTGCCCCAGGGCGTGGACGACGGCTGCGTACATGAACTGGCCCCCAAATGGGTGATAAGGCGGCAAGGCGGACCACCCGATTGTGACGGCCGGCCGTCGCGCTCGCCGGCTGCGCCACGCGGCAGGGCGTCAGCGGACCGCCGTGGCGAGGCGGCGCGCCCCGCCCGAGTGGACGAAGTCCGTCAGGGAGACCGTGTAGTCGCCCTGGTCGGGGCGGTACGCGGTGCAGTACTGCGTGGGATACCAGCCGGGGATCCGCCAGGCGGCCGGCTGGGGGACGGCCTCGCAGGTCCGGTGGGCGGGTGCCGTGCGGTGCCGCTGGAGGAAGTCCCTGGTGAGCATGGGCTCCATGAAGATGAGGTCGCCCGCGTACGCACCGTAGATGAAGGTCTGGCCGCTGAGCGTGCCGGTGGTCGGGGGGCGGCTGTCCAGGTGCGCGCCCATGGCGCCTTCCGCGGTCTGCGGGCTGCTCGCGGGGTAGCCCGCCGGCAGGTACGCGGCCGGGACCGGCTCGCCGGCCGCGGCCAGTTGGTCGCAGGCGATCAGCAGGGCGCAGCCGCCGGTCTTGATCGCGGTGCGGACCGCCCGGGGGGCGAGGTAGAAGTGCACGTCGAAATGGGCGACGTCGTAGCGGCCGTGCGGGTTGTGCCCGTGCGGGTTCCAGTTGAACAGCACCCATTGGAAGGGCACTGCGGCCGCGGCGGCGGGGGTGGCCGGGAGCCCGAGTTCCAGGCTGTGGCCGCCGACGCATTCGTGCATGCCGTCGAGGTGCCCGTCGGCGTCGGCGTCGTAGCAGTGTTTGCCGTCGGTGGCGGCGGAGGTGGGCAGTCCGGTGACGGCCTGGGCGGTCAGGGCTATGCCCAGCACCTTCGGTATCCCGCCCTGGTACTCGCTGTACGTACGGACCGTGCCGCCGCCGAGGCGGGCGGCGCGTCCGTACACGGAGCAGGCCGCGCTCCCGGTGCTCTCGCCGCAGGCGGGCATGCGTGCGGCGGAGCCGGAGGGCGGCGGCGGGGCCGCGGGCCGCCCGGTGGCGGACAGGAGCGCCGCCAGCAGTGCGGCGGAGCCCAGCGCGGCGAAGGCGGTGGAACGCATCCGGGAGGTGCGGGAGGTGTTCATACGGCGACGCTCCAGGAGGAACGCGCGTTGAGCGCGGTGGCGTCCACGCCGGTGACCCGGCGGGTACAGGACTTGATGCCGTCCAGGCTGTTCTCGGGCAGGACGTGGCGGATGTCGTGGAAGCCGTCGGGGGCCAGCGCTTCGACCTGGCGGAGCACCGGGTCGGGTTCCAGCCTGCGGTGGGCCGCGAGGAGCTGCGTGGTCTGCGGCAGGCGGTCCGCCTCGTAGCGGGCGAGTGCCTCGTCCACGCCGTGGCGGGCGAGCTCGTACGCCAGCACGCGGGCGTCGACGATCGCCTGCGAGGCGCCGTTGGAGCCGGTCGGGTACAAGGGGTGCGCGGCGTCGCCGAGCAGGACGACCCGGCCGTCCGTCCAGGTGGACAGCGGATCGCGGTCGATCATCGGGTACCGGCCGATGCGGGGTGCCCGGGTGATGATGCCGTGGAGGTCGAGGAACTCGCTGCGCCAGCCCTCCATGCGGGTGAGGACCTCTTCCGGCGGGACCGCGCGGTCCCAGTCGGCGCCGGCGCGCGCGTCCTCGTCGCCGAGCCCGTCGTCGGTGCGGCTCTCGACGACCCAGTTGAGCAGGCACCGCCCGCTCCCGTCGGGCCGGGTGACCGGGTAGGCCACGGCCTTCACCCGGGCGTTGCAGCCGAGGATGACCATCGTGCGTCCGTCGAGGAAGGACGGGCCCTCGGTCACCCCGCGCCACATGCATATCCCGTTGCCGAGGGGCGGGCCTTCGTGCGGGTGCATCGCCCTGCGCACGGCCGAGTTGATCCCGTCGGCGCCGATCAGCAGGTCGCAGGTGTACGGGCTCGGCCGGTCCGCGACGTACGCCCGGACGGGGTGCCCGCCCGGCTCCCGGCCGCCCGCCCGGTCCTGCTCGTACCGTACGAGGCGCCCGCCGGTGACCAGTGCCCCGGGGCCGAGCCGGTCCAGGACGGCCGACAGCAGGATGTCCTGCAGGTCTGCGCGGTGGACGGAGTACTGCGGCCAGTTGTAGCCGGCGGCGCGGCCGCGCGGCTCGGACCAGATCAGACCGCCGTAGCGGTGGTGGTACTCCAACCGGGCGGTGGCCACGGCGACTTTGTCGAGTGCCGGCGCCAGTCCGAGTTCGGTCAGCTCCCGGACGGCGGCGGGCTGGAGATTGATTCCCGCACCGACGGCGCGCAGGTTGGGGCACGCCTCCACGATGAGCAGATCGCTCAGCCCTGCCGCATGAAGGCTCAGGGCCGTCGTCAATCCGCCAATTCCGGCACCGGCTATGAGGATGCGCGGGGAATTCCTTCGGCCGTACGGAGACATGCCTTCTACCTCCTGGGAAAGACGCCTTCCGTTGAATGTGCGGTGTTGAAAGCGAGCTGCCGTGTGCGCGATTCCGAAAGTGCAGGTCAGGCGCTGGCGTTCACTCGATCAGGCTATGGCCGAGTGCCGCCTGATGGGTGACGGGCCTTTAATCGGGTGTCGGCAACAGAAAGGCTGCGACATGCCTGAAGTGACGTTCGAACCGTGCGACGTCCAGCGCCTCCAGCATGCTGTTGACTACGCCCTCCACGCCTCCAAGAAATCACTGGACGCTCTCCTGCCACCGTGGATGCCGGGCGAACTCAAACGGGAAATCAAGAGCGGATGCGTCGTCTCGCATTGCGCAACGCTACTGTTCCCGGAAACCGTGGAATCCGCTCTCGCGTACTTCGAGGAAAACGACTGGCCCGCGTCGACCACCATACCGAGCGTGCTGGTCAAGCGCCGTCTGGTGGAGCGTCACTGGCTTCCGGACGATGCGGACATACGGGTGACGCGGCTGCGCGTCACGAGCGGTCTGGCGCCGGAGGTCGAGGTCTTCCTCTTCCCTCGCTGCAGCCCCGGGTACACGGACGACGTGGGTGCGCAGGAGCGCGTCCACGGCTTCGAGAACCACGTGGGGCTGTTCATGGACCGGCCCGACGAGAGCGCCCTCACCCGTTTGGCGGACCGGCTGGAGACCACCGGCCGGATGGTCTACGAGGGCTCGGCGCACAACCCCCACGAGAACACCACGATGCTGTACTTCGCCCCGAGCGCCGCCGTCGCCATGTCGCGCCGCCGCTTCCCGCGATGGGAGCTGCAGTGCGCGGGGGATCTGACGGCGTGCGCGGACCGGCGCCGGGTCCGGACGGAGGCGGTGTGCAGCGCGTACGCCGCGCTCGCGGCGAACCACGTGGACGGCGGTCTGACGCAGCCCGCGCCCGCACGGCGCCCTGTTCCGGTGGCGGCACGGGAGGGCTGACCGAGGCAGGCCGCCGGCCCGGGCCCGCCCCCTCTCCCCCCGACTCCCCGCCCTCCGTCCCGTCCCGGACGAGAGGCGGGGAGTCTTCGGACGTCAGAGCGCGTCCGGCCCCGGCCGGGCCCGGCCCGTGGGCCAGTGCAGTCGGCCCGCGTGGATGAGTCGGAGCTGGCGGCGCGCGGTGCGCGTGACCGCCGCCCGTTCCGCGTCGTCCGGGCCCGCGGCCAGGTAGGCGGAGACCGTCATCACCATGTGGTCGACGTACAGCCGCGCCAGCATGAGCAGGTCGTCCGCGCTCCATCCCCTGCTCAGGGCATCGGCGCCGAGCCGTTCGGCCACCTCGCGGGCGAACGCGTCGAGCTGGCCCGACACCGCCTCGCGCACCCTGCGCACACCGCCGTGCCGCTCGCGCACGATGAAGCGGATGTGCGCGGGGTACTCCCGTACGAGTTCGGCCATCAGGTCCACGGTCGTGTCGATCCGCTGCGCCGCCTCGCCGGAGGCGCCGAGGGTCGAGCGCACGGCGGCGTGCAGGCTCTGCAGCGCCTCGTCGACCAGGGCGATCCCCAGCTCCTCGGTGTCCCGGAAGTGCCGGTAGAAGGCCGTCGGGGTCACCCCGGCGACCCGGGTCACCTCGCGCAGGCCGAGGCTGCCCAGGGTCTGCTCCTCCAGCAGCGACAGCGCCGCGTCCAGCAAGGCCCTGCGGGTTCTGTTGCGTTGGGCCTGGCGTGCCCCGATGGTCTCACTCATGACGAAAAGTCAACCCCCGATTCTCGAAATCTGCGCGCTTGCATTTAGACTGAGCAGTCAGTGCACAACTGTCTCCTATTTTGGAGGAAGCACGATGCTCTTCCTGATAGCGGCCCTCATGCTGATGGGGATCGCCCTCGGAACCGTCGCCCACGTGCCCGTTCACGTATCCCTCGCCGCCACCGCCGCCATCGCCTGCTGGCTGCTGGTCTTCGCGGTCCGGGAGCGGACGGTCCGCCGGCACCGGCCCGCCGGCCGGCGGGAGGGATGATCATGAACGCAACCGACACGGCGCCCCACTCCCCCGCCGCCACCCGTACACCCGCCCCGAAGCCCGCACCCACCGCCGCCGTGCGTCAGGCCGACGGGATGGCGGTGGCCTCCTTCGTGTTCGGCCTCATCGGCCTGCTCGCGATGAACCTGCTCCTCGGGCCGGCGTCGATCGTCCTCGCCGCCCTCGCACTGCGGCGCCGTACGAGCCGCCCCGGCCGCGCCCGGCTCGGCCTCGCCCTGGGCGTCGCGGACCTCGTGGTCCTCGCCTGTCTGGTCAGCGCGGACCAGACCTGGTCGTGGAGCATCGGCTGAGCCACGCGGCCGCCGCCTACGGGAGCGGGGCCCCGCGGGCGGTGAGCCACAGGTCGTACCACTCCTCGTGCGTGAGGTCGGGCTCGCGCAGAGCGGCGTCGCGGCAGGCGCGGATGCGTTCCGGGCGGCCGCTGCCCACCACGGGGGCGATCCGCGCCGGATGCCGCTGGAGCCACCACAGCAGGACCGTCTCCGGCGTGGTGCCCTTGGCGTCGGCCAGCTCCCGTACGAGACGGGCCGTCGCGTGCTCGTCGGGGCTCTCCTGCCGCCCGGTGAAACGACCCTGCGCCAGCGCGCCCCAGGCCTGGAGGCGAACCCCGTGCTCCAGGCAGTGCTCGACGGTCCCGGCGGGGAACCCGCCCGCCGCCGCCGCGGGGGTGTTGACGAGGACACCGTCCTCCAGCCAGTCCCGCCGGTCCAGGCTCATCTCCAACTGGTTCGCGACCAGAGGGAACTCGATGTGCCGCTGGAGGCGGGCGATCTGCGCGGCGTTCATGTTCGAGACGCCGAAGCTGCGGACCAGCCCCTGCTCGCGCAGTGAGGTGAGCGCCGCCGCGATGTCCCGCGGATCGGCCAGTGGATCGGGCCGGTGCAGGAGCAGGACGTCGACGAAATCGGTGCGCAGGCGTCCGAGGCTCTCCTCGACCCTCCGCGCGATGGTGGCGCCGCGCAGGTCGTAGATGCCGGGGCGGTCGCCGTCGGCCAGCCGGATCCCGCACTTCGTCTGCAGCACGATCCGCCCGCGCAGGCCGGGGGTGCGGGCCAGGACCTCGCCGAAGACGGCCTCTGCCTTGCCGCGGCGGTAGATGTCGGCGTGGTCGAAGGTGTCGATGCCGCTGTCCAGCGCCGCCTCGATCGCCGCCTCGGCCGCGTCGATGTCGGCCGGTCCGTACGCATCGGTGTCCCAGCTGCCGCCGAGCGCCATGCATCCGTACAGCAGCCGGGTGCCGTCCTTCTCCGGGGGTGTGATCGCCATGCCGCTCACCCTATGAGGCCGCCGGTTTCGCGGCGGGCCGGGGGCGGGGGGCCTCCACGGGCTTCTTCTGCGGCGGGGGCGTCCTCGGCGGATAGGAGGGCGGCACCTTCGGTCCGCTCGCACTGGTCGGCATCGTCGTCATGCGACCACGCTACGTGCCGGGGCACCTTCGGGGCCGGTGAGTTGCGACAGCCACGGCGGGCCCGCCACCGCGCGGGTCGCGCGGTGGCGGGCCGGGGCGGCTCCTGCGGTGTCCGCGTTACGGCGCCATCTCGTACGCCCCGGACAGCGCCTCGACGCGGTCCCAGACGCGGGCCGAGCGGGCTTCGTCGACGACGGGGCGCCGGATCGCGCCCAGCGCCCAGTTCTGCTGCTGCTCGGTGGCGGAGTCCTTGCCGTGGAGTTCGACGGCGTGCGCCGAGAAGTCCCGTACGAGGACGGCGAACAGCTCGTCCAGCACGTCCTCGTCGAGGCCGGTCAGCCGTGCCTGCTCCAGGATCAGCTGGCCGTGGACGACGAGCGCGAAGAGCTGGCCGACGGCGAGCAGGAGGTCGAGGTCGCGGCTCTGCTGCTCGTCGGGGGCGGCGGTGGTGACGAACTCGCAGAGCGCGTCGGCCTGTTCGCGGAAGCGGGCGACGTTCGCCACGGCGGCGTACGCGTCGAAGGCGGGGCGCCAGTCGTGGAAGCGGATGGAGCCGAGGCCGCGGGCCGGGCCCTGCCGGAAGAGGAAGTCGTCGTCGGCCGCGTCGAGGCGGGTCGCCACCTCGGGGTGGTCGACCGGGTCGAGCAGGTGGTTGCGCAGGAACTTGAGGATCAGCGCGAGGTTGACGTGGACCGTGCCCTCCAGCTTGGGCAGCCCGCGGATCTCGACGGCGGCCTGGGCGAAGTAGTTGTCCTTCTCGAAGCCCTTGGCGGCGATGACGTCCCACATCAGGTCGATGACCTTCTCGCCCTCCGTGGTCACCTTCATCTTCGTCATCGGGTTGAAGAGGAGGTAGCGGCGGTCGTCGGGTCCGGCGGTGCGGAAGTAGTCGACGGCGCGGTCGCTGAACAGCTTCATCCCGACGAGGCGTACGTACGCGTCCGCGAGCTCGCGGCGCACGTGCGGGAAGGCGGTGACGGGGCGGCCGTAGAGGATGCGGTTCTGCGCGTGGGTGACGGCCTCGTACATCGCGTGCTCGCAGATGCCGATCGAGGCGGTGCAGAGGTTGAACTTGCCGACGTTGACGGTGTTCAGGGCGGCGTCGAATGCGGCGCGGCCGGTGTGCAGGACGTCGGCGGCGGCGACCGGGTAGTCCTCCAGGCGGAACTCGCTGACGTACTTGGAGGAGTCGACGACGTTCTTCACCAGGTGGTAGGCCTGGTGGCGGCTGTCGGCGGCGAAGAAGACGTAACCGTCCGGGCCCTCGATGTCGGTGCGGCGGCCGAACACCGAGACGAGCGCGGCCGCGTTGCCGTTGCCGATGTAGTACTTGGAGCCGGTGGCGCGGAAGCCGCCGTCGCCGTCGGGCTCCAGCAGCATGTCGGTGGAGTAGATGTCGGCGCCGTGGGTCTTCTCGGACAGGCCGAACGCGAACACCTCGCCCTGGGACAGGAGTTCGGCGGCGCGGGCGCGGGCTTCGGCGTTGTCGCTCTGCCAGACGGGGCCGAGGCCGAGGATCGTCACCTGCCAGGCGTACCAGTAGTCGAGCCCGTAGAAGCCGAAGATCTCGTTGAGGGCGGCGATCCGTGCGGTGTCCCAGCGCTTGTCGGCGTGGCCCTCGGCGGCGGAGGCGGGGGTGAGGAAGGTGGCGAACAGGCCCTCCTTGGCGGAGAAGGCGAGGAAATCGCCGAGCCAGGCGCGGGTGCGGTAATCCTCGATCAGCTTGCGCTTGCCGCGCGCCTCGAACCAGTCGACGGTGGCGCGCAGCAGCCGGCGGGTCTCGGGGTCGAAGTGCTGCGGGTCGTAGGTGCGCGGGTTGAACAGGAGGGAGTCGGCCATGGAGGTTCGCCTTCCGGAAGGGTCGGGGGTGAGGGGTGAAGGTGCTGGTTGCGCAAGCGGGGGGGGAGGCGGCTCAGGCGCGCGGGCGGGGCGCGGCGAGCCGGTGGACCGTGGCGAGCACGTCGTCGAGCCAGGCGATCGTCATGCGCTCGTACGCGATGCCCCCGCGGAGCACGACGTGCTGCAGCTCTTGACCGGCGTCGAGCGGTGCGGGGGCCTCGGGCCCGGTGAAGTCGCGCAGTTCCCCGGCGAGGTAGCGGGCGAGCCGGTCGCCGTGGGCGCGGCGGTGCCGTTCGACCTCGAGGATCAGTGCGGCCGGGTCGTCGAAGGCCGCGCCGCGGATCTTGACGGCGAGATCGTGGCGCAGGCTCTCGGGTTCGATCGGCTCGTGCAGCCAGTCCGAGAGCGCGGTGCGCCCCGGATCGGCGACGGAGTACTCCTTCTTGTCCGGCCGGCCCTGCTGCGCCACCTCGTGGACGGCGAGCAGGCCGTCGGTCTCCATGCGCTTGAGGACGCGGTAGATCTGCTGATGGGTGGCGGTCCAGAAATAGCCGATGGACCGGTCGAAGCGCCGGGCCAGCTCATAGCCTGACCCCGGCTTCTCCAGCAGCGAGACGAGGATCGCGTGTTCGAGCGCCATACCCCTGATCCTTCTATGCACCTCGTTGCATAGACAAGTCGCAGCGCGCGGGTGAGACGCGGCTCACCCGCCGCCGGGCGCCGGCGCAGTACGAAGCCTTTACCCGCCGCTGATGGCATGCCCAGGTCAAATCTGCCAGGCTCTTCGGCGGTGTCGCCCCGACCCGGGGGAGACACCGCACCGACACGCACGGCACAGACACGCACGGCACAGCAGATCTCACCCAGCCCAGCGTTCGTGCACACGACACGCACAGCCCGCGGCTGCCCTCCGGCGCACCCGAGCCGACCGGGCGGCCACCGAGCAGGCCGGAATCCGGCCGCCTCAAAGGAGTTCCGCGTGAGAACGACCCCCCACAAGGCCCTCGCAGCGTGCATATCAGCCTTCGCCGCGCTGGCCGCCACCGCACTGTCCCTCACCCCGGCCGCGGCCGCGCCGCACCGGGCGCCCTCCGCGGCCGCCGCCTGCACCCCGGGCCAGGTGGTCGCCAACAACGGCTTCGAAAGCGGCACTTCGCCGTGGACCCAGTCGCAGACCGGCCTCATCACGAGCCGCGCCGGTCAGACCGCACACGGCGGCACCGCCTTCGCCTGGCTGAACGGTGTCGGCCGTACGCACACCGACACGCTCTCCCAGAGCGTCACGATCCCCTCCGGATGCAGCACCGCCACCCTCACGTTCTGGCTGCACATCGACACCGCCGAGACGACCACGTCGACGAAGTACGACAAGCTGACGGCGAAGATCGGCAGCACGACACTCGCGACGTACTCGAACCTCGACAAGAACACCGGCTACGCGCAGAAGTCCTTCGACGTGTCGGCCTTCGCGGGCCAGACCGTCAGCGTCGCCTTCACCGGGACCGAGGACTCCAGCCTCCAGACCAGTTTCGTCGTCGACGACATCGCGCTCGACACCTCCGGCGGCACCACTCCGCCCGGGGACTCCACGCGTACGCCGACCGCGCCCTCGTACACCGTCAACCTCAGCAGCAACACGAGCGGCACCGTCTGGACGGGCCACGAGAGCGCGAGCTTCACCAACGCCTCGCCCACCCCGCTCAGCGAGGTGTACCTGCGGCTGTGGGACAACTACCACGGCACGTGCTCGGCCACGCCGATCACGGTCAGCAACGTCACCGGCGGCACGGCGGGCGCCCTCTCGGTCGCCTGCACCGCCCTCAAGATCGACCTGCCGACCCCGCTGACCCAGGGCCAGACCGCGACGATCGGCTTCGACCTGGGCATCACCGTGCCCAGCGGCGCCGACCGCTTCGGCTACGACGGGGCGTTCAGCATGCTCGGCAACGCCCTGCCCGTCCTCGCGGTGAGGGACGGAGCGGGCTGGCACCTCGACCCGTACACCAACAACGGAGAGTCCTTCTACTCGCTGGCCTCCGACTTCCGCGTGACCCTCGACCACCCGAGCACCCTGCTCGTCCCCGCCACCGGCGCCTCGGTGGACACCCCCGGCACCAGCGGTCGTACGGTCACCACGGCCACCGCCACCAAGGTCCGCGACTTCGCCTGGGCGGCCGGCCCGTTCAGCAAGATCTCCGGCACCTCCGCCGCGGGCACCCCGATCAACATCTACTCCGTGTCCGGCATCGGTTCGGCCGACTCCCAGTCGATGCTGACGACCGCCAAGACCGCCGTGGACGCGCACTCGGCGCGCTTCGGCGCCTACCCGTACGGCGAGCTGGACGCCGTCATCGACAACAACTACTGGTTCGGCGGCATGGAGTACCCCGGGTTCGTCCTCGACCTGGTCAGCACCACGGCGCTCACCCACGAGATCGGCCACCAGTGGTGGTACGGCATCGTCGGCGACGACGAGTACACCAGCCCGTGGCTCGACGAGGCGTTCACCGACTACGCCACCGACCTGGCCCTGAACAAGACGGGGGCGAACTGCTGGAGCAGCGTCTCGTGGGCCTCGTCCGCCGAGAAGATCACGAACTCCATGGGCTACTGGGACGCCCACTCCTCGCGCTACTCCACCGTCGTCTACGGCTACGGCAAGTGCGCCCTGCACGACCTGCGGCGCGTGCTCGGCGACACGGTGATGGCCAAGCTGCTCAAGGACTACGCCACTTCGCACTGGTACGGCGTCTCCACGACGGCCGAGTTCAAGGCCGCCGCGCAGGCCGCCACGACCACCGACCTGACCTCGTTCTGGACCCAGCACCGCATCGACGGCTGACCTGAAGGAGGCCGCGAGCCGGCCTGGCAGACATTCGCCGCGGTGGGCGCCTTTCGGGCGCCTGCCGCGGCGAACCCATGTGTGCGGACAGGACCCTAGCCGTCAACTGTGACATGTGAAATATTACCTGCGCTTCGACCCAACTCCCCGAAAGGTCCGTCACGTTGCGCAGACTCCCAGCGGTGGTAGCGGCGATATCCCTCGCCCTCCTCGCCACTCCCGCGCTCGCCGCACCCGCCGCCCCGCCCCCCGCGGCGGCGCAGCAGGCACCCGAGCTCTCCCCCGCCCCGCCGTCCGCGCCGCTGGAGGTCCAGCGCCAGAGCCTGCGCCGCCAGGCCCTTGAAGGAGTCGCCGCCGGAACCACCGCGGCCGAGGCCGACGGCACGCTGCCCCGCAAGGTCGCGGTCGGCAAGCGGTACGTCGAACTCGCGCAGGAACGCAAGGACAAGGTCTTCGTGATCCTCGCCGAGTTCGGCGACCAGGTGGACAACACCACGGAGTTCGAGGGCAAGCCGCGCTTCGGCGGCACGCCCGGCCCCCGCCACGACACCATCGGCAAGCCTGCGAAGACCGACAACCACACCCTGTGGCGCAAGGACTTCGACCAGGCCTACTACCGGCAGCAGTTCTTCGGAACCGACCCCGGCGCCGCCACGCTCCGCAATTACTACCGCCTGCAGTCCTCCGGCCGCTACGACATGGACGGCCAGGTCAGCGACTGGGTGCGGCTGCCCTGGAACGAGGCCCGGTACGGGACGGACAACTGCTCCGAGCCCGGCCAGTGCCGCACCAACTGGGACCTCGTGCGGGATGCCACCAACGCCTGGTACCACACGGAACGCGCCAAGGGCCGTACGCCGGAGGAGATCAAGGCCCAGCTGGCCGAGTACGACGTGTGGGACCGCTACGACGCCGACCACGACGGCAACTTCGACGAGCCGGACGGCTACCTCGACCATCTCGTCGTCGTCCACGCGGGCAAGGACCAGACCTGGGGCGGCGGCGAGCAGGGCAAGGACGCCGTGTGGGCGCACCGCTGGTTCGCGTACTGGGACCAGGCCGGCAGCGCGGGGCCCGCGGGCAACAAGGCGGGCGGCGTCCCGGTCGGCGACTCCGGCATCTGGGCCGGGGACTACCTGACGGGCGGCGAGAACAGCGGAGTCGGGCTGTTCGCCCACGAGTTCGGGCACGACCTCGGGCTGCCCGACCTGTACAGCTCCGACGGGGACAACAGCGTCAACTTCTGGTCGCTGATGTCCACGGCCTCCTACCTGGGCAAGGGGCGGAACACCACCGGGGACTACCCCGGCGACCTCGATCCCTGGAGCAAGCTGCAACTGGGCTGGCTGGAGTACACGGAGGCCGACGCGGGCCGCAAGACGCGTGCCGTGCTCGGGGTCTCCGGCTACAACACCGATGACCCACAGGCCCTGTTGGTACACCTGCCACCATCGGTGACGCGTACGGATCTGACCGATCCGTACGAGGGCGCCAGCCAGTGGTGGAGCGGCACCGGGGACCTCATGGACAACACCCTGACCCGCACGGCCGACCTGTCCGCGGCGGCGGGGCAGCCCGCCAGGCTCGACGCCCGCGTCTGGTACGACATCGAGCAGGACTTCGACTTCCTGACCGTGGAGGCCTCGACGGACGGCGGCACCGCGTGGTCCCCCCTGCCCGGTACGGTCGCCGGCTCGGCGATCCCGGCGAAGGGGATCTCCGGAACCTCGGGCGGCTGGGCCGAACTCAGCGTGCCGCTGGACCGGTTCACCGGAGGCTCCGTCCAGTTGCGGCTGCGGGTGACCTCGGACGGCAATACGCACGGCAAGGGCGTCGCCTTCGACGACATACGGATCACGGCGGGTGAACGGGAGCTGCTGCGCGACGGCGCCGAGGCGGGCGCGAACGGCTGGACCGCGCTCAAGTGGTCCCGTACGCAGGGCCGTACGGGCTCGGCGGAGCACCCGCGCGCGTACTTCGTCGAGAACCGGCGCTACACCGGCTACGGCGCCTACCTCAAGAGCGGGCCGTACAACTTCGGTGCCGGGAACGACACGGTGGAGTTCTACCCGTACCAGCAGGGCGTGCTGATCTGGCTCTGGGACACGGCGTACAGCGACAACACCACGAAGGCGCACCCGGGCGCGGGCCTGCTGCTCCCCGTCGACGCCCGGCCGGAGCCGCTGCGCAACGCCGACGGCACGCTGCTGAACGCGCGGGCGCAGACCTTCGACGCGACGTTCTCCACGCGCCCGAGCGACGAGATCGTGCTGCACAAGGCCGGCGTGCCGGTGCTGATCCCGTCCCGGCCGGGGGTTCCCGTCTTCGACGACCGCCGCGGCTCCTACTGGAACGCCGACCTGCCGCAGGTGGGCGTGAAGGTGCCGGACACCGGGACGCGGATCGCGGTGGTGAAGGAGGCCTCGGGCGGCGCCCTGACCACGGTCCAGGTCAGCCCCTCCCCCTGACGCACGGCCGCAGGCAGCCGTCCCGCCCGGACGGCTGCCTGCGCGACTCGGTGTCGACATCCCGTACGGGCCCGGCGGGCCCGGGACGAGGACGCGCCGCACGAGCTCGTGGCCAAGATGTACGCCCACCGGCACGGGCTCAAGTGGAGCTTCCTGCGCCGTCACCCGGGCTTCGCCCGGCCCGGCCTCGCCCGGTACCCCGACCACCCCAACCCCCGGCCGCGCCGTGCCGCCCGCGGTGATGCACCGGCTCCTCGACCTGGCGGGGGTGGCCTGCGGGCCTGCGCTCTAGGGCTGTGCGCCCCGGTCGGCGAAGGGGCCGGTGGGGGCGAAGGCGCGGTCGGCGAAGCGGCTGCCCATGCGCCGGTGGGTGGCGGCGTCCGGGTGGAGCTGGTCCGGGAGCGGCAGTTCGGCGAAGTCCGCCTCGCCGTACAGTTCGCGGCCGTCCAGGTAGTGGAGGTTCGGGTCCTCGGCCGCGCGCTGCTCGACGATGCGGGCCAGTTCCTCGCGGACGACGCCCAGGGTCAGCTTTCCGGCGGCGCGTTCCGCGGGGTCGCCCGCGGCGCGGAATGCGAGCCTGCCCTCGTCGAGGGTGCTGAAGTCCGGGGCCGTGGGGCCGGGGGTGTCCTCGTGGATCGGGCACAGGACGGACGAGACGACCAGCAGGGGCGCGGTCGGGTGCCCCTCGCGGATCGTGTCGAGGAACCCGTGCACGGCCGGTGTGAACGCGCGCAGCCGCATCAGGTCGTGGTTGACGAGGTTGAGGCCGAACTTGACGCTGACCAGGTCCGCCGGGGTGTCCCGCATGGCCCGGGCGACGAACGGGTCGAGCAGGGCGCTGCCGCCGAAGCCCAGGTTGACCAGGTCCACCCCGCCGGCCGAGGCGGCCAGCGCCGGCCAGGTCGTGGAAGGACTCGCGGCGTCCGAGCCGTGGCTGACCGAGCTGCCGTGGTGCAGCCAGACCCGGCGGCCGCCCGGCGGTACGGGCTCGACGGGAGCGTCGGTGCGCAGCGCGACGAGTTCGGTGAGCTCGTTGTACGGCAGCCAGATCTCGACGTCCTTCGGGCGGTCGGGCAGACCGCCGAACCGGACGGTGCCGACCGGGCCGCTCCGGAACTCCACGGATCCGGTGGTCATGTCGACCGTACGGACGTTGCCGCCGCCCACCCCCGCCTGCGCGGCGAGGCGGCCGTCGACGAGCAGGTCGTACACGCCGTCGGGGCGGGGCGGGGCGCCCGCGTAGGCCATCTTGGTGCGGAGCGTGTCGAGCTCGACGACGGTGGCCCGGGAGCGGAACACCAGCCGTACACCGGAGGGCTGGGCCTCCGCCATCGCCAGTTGCCCGTCGGCGTACTGCGCGCGGGCCCATGCGGGGAGCCGGTGCGGGAGCAGGCCGTGCCCGGTGCGCTCCAGGTCGAGCGCGCCGCGCAGGAGGTCCGCGGTGAGCGCGGTGGTGAGGGACGCGGTGGTCGCATCGGACGGGCCGGACGGGCCGGACGGGGATGCGTGCTGGTCGTTCATGGCCTCAGCCTGTCAAAGCGCGTGCCGGAACCGCACTTCACTTTCCGGCGCGACGGCCACGGCCACGGATCCTGCTGCCGTCAGCCACGTCAGGGCGTAGAGCCAGCCCCCGAGGACGTCCGTGGGCCAGTGCACGCCCAGGTAGATCCGGGTCAGGCCTACGGTCACGGCCCAGCAGGCCGCCAGGGCCCCGTAGAAGCGGGCGGCCGTCGGGGTCGCCGTACGCCATGCGGCCCATGCCAGCAGCCCTGCGACCAGTGCCGAGGTGGCGGCGTGCCCGGAGGGGAAGGCGAAACCGGTGGCGAGCGCGGCCCAGTCGGCCACGGGCGGACGCGGTCGCGCCACGGCGTACATGACGGCGTAGCGCACTCCCTGGGCGAGCAGCAGGAAGCCGAGCGCCCCCGCGGCCGCTGCCACCCGGCCGCGCGTCCCGCGGCCCGCGATGAGCCCGGCGGCGGCGGCAAGCCCGTACGGGACGGGTCCGCTGCCCGTAGCCGTGATCCCCCGCGCGAGGGCGACGGCGACGGCGGGGCGGTGCTGGACCGACCACCGGTGCCATTCCTCGTCGAGGCCGAACGGGGCGCCGTGCCGGGCCGCGACCAGGGCGGTCAGCAGGGCGAACAGGGCGGCGCACAACCCTGCGGCCAGCGCCCAACGGATCAACGCGAGCCTTCGTTCGGGGTACGGCTGCCCCGCCTGCGGATCATTTCGACGGCCAGTGGGGTGAGGGAGACGAGGGCGATGAGGGCGACGATCGGCAGCAGGTAGCGGTCGACGTCGGGTACGGAGGTGCCGAGCGCGTATCCGGCGAGGACGAGACCGACGGTCCACACGAGCCCGCCGGCGATCTGCCAGAGGGCGAAGACACGGGCGGGCACGTCGAGTGCTCCGGCCAGCGGGTTCAGCACGGTGCGCACGATCGGGACGAAGCGGGCGAGCACGATCGCCTTGGCGTGCCCGTACCGGTCGAGGAGTTCCTCGGCCCGCTCGGCGCCCTCGTGGAGTTTGCGGCTGCGGCTGCGCGCCAGCAGGGCCCGCCCGCCGCGCCGTCCGATGAGGTAGCCGACCTGGGCCCCGAGCAGGGCCCCGGCCGACGCCGAGCACAGGACGAGGGGCAGCGAGAGGTGTACGGGGCCGTGCGCGCCCGGTACGCAGAACAGGCCGGCGGTGAAGAGGAGGGAGTCTCCGGGCAGGAAGAAGCCGATGAGGAGGCCGGTCTCGGCGAACATGACGACGGCGATGCCGAGCGTCCCGAAGGCGGCGAGGAGGGAACCGGCGTCCAGCAGGTTGACGGCCTGGGGGCTGAGCCCCTGCGCCGCAGCCGCGAGCGGGAGAGGGAAGGGGGCCATGGGGGACAACTCCCGTGCGGTGAGAGGACGGGAGCCGAGGAGGACACCCGACCGGCGACCGGCCACAGGTCCGTGGACGGTGCCCGGCACTGTAGACGATCGACGTGCACGCCGTGTGCCCCCTCGGCCGCCCGGTCCACCGGTCGGCCCTGTGCGGCCTCGACGCCACCGAGAGCGCATCGCCCTCGTCGGCGACCCGGAACGCCCGTGCGGGGCGAGGTCACCCGATGTCGACGACGCGGGCCCAGGCGGGCGGGGTGTCCGGGACGTGGTCGGGGTCATCCTCGTCCCATGAGCCCTGCCGGGCGAACAGGCCCACCACCGTGCGGCACGGCGGGCGGGTGGTGGGCCAGGGCGTCTGGCCGTCGGTCAGGACCACGATGACGTCCGGCCGGGCCGCCGGCCGCAGGGCCTTGGCGAAGCCCGTACGGAGATCCGTACCGCCGCCGCCCACCAGGGGGATGCCCTCGGCGCGGCACAGCGGGTGCGCGATCCGGGCCGCCGCGTCGCACGGCACCACCGTGACCAGGTCCCTGCGGCCGCCCACCGCACGGGATATCGCGGCCACCTCCAGCAGCGCGCTGCCCAGTTCCGCGTCGCTGACGGACGCCGAGGTGTCGATGACCACGCAGACCCGGGGCGGCCTGCGCCGCAGGCTCGGCAGTACCGCTCCCGGCACCCCGGCCGAGCGCCGTGCCGGGCGGCCGTACGTGTAGTCCTCGCCCGCGCCGGAGCCGGAGGCCGCCGAGCGGACCGCCGCTCCCAGCAACTCCCGCCACGGCTGCGGCGGGTGGAATGCCTCCTCCGCCCACCGCTTCCACCCCCTCGGGGCACTGCCCGGACGGCCGGTGATGCCCTGCGCGACCCGGAACCGCACGGCGTCCCGTTCCTGCTCGCCCAGTCCGTGCGCACCGTCCTCCCCGAGGTCCCACTCCCGCTCCAGCCCGTCGGCGCCGCTGCCGCAGTCCAGCCACGCCATGTGCTGCGTGGCCGGTCCGAGACCGAACAGGCGCAGGTAGTCCTCCATGAGCTGCCCCTCGGGCAGCCCCACGGAGGCCGGTTGCACGGCGCCCTCGGGCCGAACCAGCCCGTCCCCGTACACGTCGTCGTTGATCTCGAAGTCCGCCGCGATGTTCATGCGCAGCCGCTGCGCCGGGCCGTGCAGCCCGCGCTCCCGCGCCACCCGGTCGCTCCGTCCGTGGTGATCGCGCAGCAGGTGCGACACCTCGTGCACCCATACGGCGGCCAGTTCCTCCTCCGAGGTGCGGTCCACGAACGACGGCGAGACGTAGCAACGCCAGTGCACGTCGACGGCCATCGTCGGTACCCGCCGCGATTCCACGGTGTGCAGGGCGAACAGCGCGGTCGCCAGGTAGGGCCGGGCCCGGGCGGCGTGCAGCCGGGCGGCGAACAGCTTGTCGCGGTCCAGTGTCCCGGCAGCCCCCACCGCCCCCGCCGTCCCCACCTCCCCGTTCATCGGGTGCCGTTCGTCGCCGCCGCGGCACGCGCCGTCGCACGGTCCGCCCGCCGGGACAGGGACACCGCACCGGCGAGCCGCTCGATGGCCTCCGGTACGTCCCACTCCTCGCGGCGCAGCGCGGCCAGCGCGGTCGCCGGTACGACGACCAGGTCCGGGGCGCCCGTTTCCAGCGCCCGCACCAGAAGCGCCCACGCCGCGTCCCAGCGGGCCTCCTCCGGACGCCTGCGCACCGCCTCCACCACTGCGTCGAGGGCGGCTTGGCGCAGATCGCCCCGCTCGGGCAGAACGGCGGCGGCCGGATCGGCGAGCAGTTCCTCGGGGTCGGGGAGGTCCATCCGGTCCAGGCTCGCCAGCAGCTCCAGTCCGGCACCGTCCCCCACCGTGCCCCTGACCAGCTGGGAGAGCACGTCCCGGGAGGAGCCGGCCGCGGTGGCGAAGGCGATCAGGTGCAGGGTCATCTCCCAGCTCCGCGGCGACGGCCAGGGGCCGCCCCGGCGTGTCTCCCCGCTGGGCAGCCGGTGTACGAGCGTGGGGCGGGCGGCGAGCAGTCCGCACACCGCCCGGCGGGCGTGGTCCACCGCCCGGGGCAGCTGCGAGGGGTCGAGCCGCGGCAGCGTGGCCCGGGGCCAGGTCCCGCCAAGGCCCCGTACGACGACGTCGTGGTCGTGGGTCCACTGCAGGTGGACGAAGCGGTTGGCCAGCGGCGGGCTCAGCTCCCAGCCGTCGGCTGCCGAGGACCGCGGGTTGGCGGCGGCCACGATCCGTACGCCGGGCGGCAGTCGGAGCGCGACGATCCGCCGTTCGAGCACGAGGCGGAGCAGGGCGGCCTGTACGGCAGGAGGGGCGGTGGACAGCTCGTCCAGGAACAGCAGCCCCCGGCCGGCCCGTACCAGGCGTACGGCCCAGTCCGGCGGGGCCATCGGGACGCCGTGCAGCGCGGGGTCGTCTCCGATGATCGGCAGGCCCGAGAAGTCGGACGGCTCGTGCACGCTGGCGATCACGGTGGTCAGCGGCAGGTCCAGCGAGGCCGCGAGCTGGGTGAGCGCCGCCGTCTTGCCGATGCCCGGCTCACCCCACAGGAGTACGGGCAGGTCGGCGGCGACGGCCAGGGTCAGAGCCTCCAGTTGGGTGTCGTGGCGCGGTTCGGTCGTGGCGTCGCGCAGCAGGGACGACAGGGCGCCGGCGACGTCGAGTGGGGAGTGCGCGGTCGCGCCGGAAGGGGTGTCGGCGATGTCGGTGGCAGTGGACGGGGCGTATGCGGGCATGTTCGATCACCATTTCGGGTTCGTGGGTGTGCGCCGGGTCAGCGGCGGGGGTGCGAACGGCGCTCGCGCGGAGGCCGGAGGCCCGGGAGCAGATCGCCGGGGCGGGGTCTGGGCCGGGGGCCGGTCAGGTCCGCCCTGAACAGCCCGTAGGTGATCCGGCGCCGCGCGGCCGCCTCCAGCTCGTCCCGCAGGGCGCCGTCGCGCAGCAGTGCGTCGGGGCCGAGCAGGCGCTCGACGACGGCCAGCGCGCCGGCGGTGTCGCCGTGGTCGAGGCGTTCGCGTACGCCGGCCAGGCAGTCAGGCCGGCGGTGTGCCGCGTCGATCGCCTGGAGGCAGGGCAGCGGGGTGCCGGTCAGGGCGACCAGCAGCTCCTCCCGCCGTATCTCGGCCGGATCGTGGTCGAGGGGGGCCAGTACCCCGTCGACCAGGCCGATCCGGTGCTGCGACCCCCTGCACTCGACGAGGTGCGGCTGTCCCGCCCGGTCCGGAGTGCGGGACGGGCCGCTCGGAAGGTGGTCCGGTACGAGTGCCGTGGCGACGAGCGGGTGCAGTTGGCCGGGCTCGATCGCCCCGGTGCGGAGCAGGTCCAGGTCGGGCAGGACCCAGGTCGCCGCATCGGGGAGGACCGGTGGCCCGGGGAGGCCGGAACCCGCGGCGACCGGCGAGATCCGCACCGCGGGCGGGCGGTCGCCGTCCTCCCCCACGAGCTCCAGGAGCAGGCGGCGCCGGGATCCGAGCCGCACGGTGACGGCACGGGTGGAACGCCCCTCGGCGTCGAGCAGGGTCGCCGCCTCGGCCGCCCAGCGGTCGACGGCGCAGCGAAGCCCCGGCGGCGCCAGTCCCGCCGGATCAAGTCCAGCCGGACCATCGCCCCTTGGGGGGAGACCGGCTCCGGAACGGGTCCGCAGCTCGCCGGCCCGGCGCGCGTCCCAGAGGTGGCGGTGCAGGTCGAGGCGGAACCGCGGATCGGGGTGGGGATGCGGATGGCGGCGGGCACCGGGCTCGTCGCGGGATCCGGCCCACAACCCGAGGCCGATCCGCTGGCCGGCGTCGGCCCACGCCGGCGGGGTCCGGGCCACGAGGTGCAACGGACCTGCGCCGTCGGCCCGGTCGTACCGGGCCAGGGTGAGGGTCAGACCCGGGCGCAGCAGCCCGTCGGGAGCGATCCTCGGCATGTGCCAGCGCAGCAGGTCGGGGGCCAAGTGGCGCAGATCCGACCGGAGTCGGCCGGCGAGTTCGCGCCCGTGGGTGCGCGCCACGGAACGCGGGTGGAGATCCAGGTCGATGCCCGCGGCGGCGCAGGCCCCGGCCCAGTCCCCGGCGAGGCGGCGGGCGGTGGCGGTCTCGATCATGGAGGGCGGCACGGCGAACCGGCGCACGCGCGGCCAGAAGGAAGGGCGGGAGGATCCGTCTGCGGTGTCGGTGGGCATCAGCACTCACCTTGCGCGGACAGGACCCCCGTTTCGTCAGCGGTCTGTGTGGTCATCGCGATGACCATAACGCCGGGCCGGCCCGATCTGCCAGGTGTTTTACCGGCTGCCATACCGCCCTCCGGTCCACCCGGTGCGCGCCCTACTGGCCGTACGGGTTGCGTGCCCGGAAGCGGACGGTGTCGCTGCGACGGTCGAACCACAGGCTGGTGGAGCCGCCGGTGCCGTCCCGGTCGAGCTCGTGCGACCGGATCCACTGCGGGTCCTGCGGACCCTGGCCTCCCAGCGGCTTCTCGAACCACGAGGAGAAGTCACCGGACGGCCCCTCGGAGACGAAGGTGTGGGCCGCCGTGAGTTCGGCGAGCTTCCCGGGTGCCAGGCGGGCGAGGCCCGAGATCACGAGCTCCGGCGACGGCAGGCCCCGGTCGTCGCCGTCCCGGCTGCTCACCCACTTGGCGTCGGTGAGCGGGCCCAGCAGCGGGAAGGCCCGCTCCAGTGGTGCGGTGTCGGTGTGCCAGTCCCCCTCGGGCTCGCTCGTCACCTGGTTCAGGGCCCACCAGGCGGGCAGGAGCGCCAGCCCCGCCCCGATGCCGATCCCGATCAGCTTCCGCCGCTCCAACGCGATCCCCCCTCAAGCCGGCCTCGGGGCACCCTATCCGCCTCGGCCGCCTCAGCCGCCTCAGCCGCCTCAGCCGGACTCCCCGTCGACCACGGCAACGCATCCGCCCGCGTGCGACTCAGGTCGCAGGGTCCACCAGCCCCGAGGGGGACGCCCCGGTCGCGGTGGGCCCCGGACCATGGCGACGTGAATGCGATGAACGCGCACGTGCAGTTGTCCCTCTGGGAAGTCGTTCTCACCCTGGGTGCCGTCGGGCTGGTGTCGGCCCGGTGGCTCGCGCCCCGCCCCCGACGCCCGGTCACCCTCGCCGCGGCGGTCGTGGCCGCACTGTCCGGGGCCGTGCTCGGCGTGACCGGGCTGCGCTGGCAGATGGTGCCGGTGCTGCTCGGTGCGGCCGTCGCACTGCCGTTCGCCGTGGGGCCGCTCCTGCGGCGGACGGCGCGCAGGGCTCCGTGGTGGCTGGCACTGCCCGGTACGGCGGCGTGCCTCGCGCTGATCGCCGCGGGTCCGGTGGCGTCGTGGGCCCTGCCCACCCCGGTGTTCCCCGAGCCGACGGGCCGGTTCGCCGTCGGCACCGGTGTCCTGGAGCTGACCGACCCGGATCGCCCCGAGAGCGCCACCCCGGCGCCCGACGACCGGCGTACGGTCGTCACCCAGTTCTGGTATCCCGCACGGAAGCCCCCCGCGGGCACGCGCCGCGCCCCCTACCTCGGACGCACGGAACCCGAGGCACGCACGGTCTCCGAAGCCCTCGCGGACTACGCCGGCCTTCCCGGGTTCCTGCTGGACGGCCTCCCGCGCGCCCGTACGCACGCGGCGTTCGGGCTGCCCGCCGCCGACGGCGGAGACCGGTTCCCGGTCGTGCTGTTCTCCCCCGGCCTGGGCGGTGTGCGCACCCAGAACACGTCCTGGGCAGAGGAGTTGGCCAGCCACGGCTACGTGGTCATCGGCCTCGACCACCCCTACGACTCGGCCGCGGTCGTGCTCGGCGACGGACGCGCGATCCGTACGGAGGTCTCCGCGACGGGGGACGACGCCGAGGACGAGAGGCGGGCGGCCGGCTGGACCGCGGTCCGCGCCGCCGATCTGAGCTTCGTACGGGCACAGTTGGGCCGCATCCACAGCGGTGAGATCGCCGGCCCGCTCACCGGGCGCCTCGACACCGCCCGCGTCGCGGCGGCCGGCCACTCGCTCGGCGGCGGCGCTGCCCTCCAAGCCGCCCACCAGGACCCGGGGTTCGCCGCCGTCATCGACCTGGACGGCTTCCCCCACGACCCGTCCCCGCAGCCCTTCCGCCAGCCGGTGCTCGCGCTCACGCAGGCCATCGGCCCGGACACCGACCCGGACTACCTCCCCCGCCTCACCCGCGTACTCGGCCTCAGCAGTGCCACGGCCTACCGCCTCACCGTCCCCGGGACCGCCCACCTCACCTTCACCGACGCCCCGTTGTACCTGCCGGCCCTCCCCTCGCTCGTCGGCTCCCTGGACCGGACGGCGGGCCCGCGGATCACCGCCGCCGCCAGCCTCGCCTTCCTCGACGCCACCTTGCGGGACGGCGGGGGCGACCCGGCCACCGCCCTGTCGGCGTACGGCACCCTCTCCGTCCACCGCCCCGGCGGCTCCTGAGGACGCCAAGTCCACTGCGTGAACAGTCGGTTGAACTCCTGGGTGGGCCGGGCGGGCCGTGCATATGCTCCCTCCGTACGTCGTACGGCAGTACCTCGAAACGTAAGGGGACCGCTTCGTGAGTGTCCGCATCCAACCCTCCTCCCAGGTCGACGAGAGCGCCGAGCTCGGGGACGGGACCACGATCTGGGATCTGGCGCAGGTCCGGGAGGACGCGCGGCTCGGGCGCGACTGCATCGTCGGGCGGGGGGCGTACGTCGGACCCGGCGTACGGATCGGCGACAGCGTCAAGCTCCAGAACTACGCGCTCGTCTACGAGCCCGCCGTTCTCGGCGACGGGGTGTTCATCGGCCCGGCCGCCGTCCTCACCAACGATTTCTACCCACGGGCCGTCGACCCGGACGGCAAGCAGAAGCGCGGCGGCGACTGGGAGGCCGCCGGTGTCGTGGTGGCCGAGGGGGCCTCGCTGGGGGCCCGGTCGGTGTGCGTGGCCGGGGTGCGGATCGGACGGTGGGCGCTGGTCGCGGCCGGCGCCGTCGTGTCCCGGGACGTACCGGACTTCGCACTGGTCGCAGGGGTACCGGCGCGTCGCATCGGCTGGGTCGGGCGGGCCGGTGTCCGCCTGGTGGAACGCGAGGGCGAGCCCGGCGTGTGGGAGTGCCCGCGCACCGGCGCGCTGCACGAGGAGAGGGACGGAACGCTGGTCGAAACACCGGACAAGCGGAACTGACGGCACGTCGGCAATTTAGGTCAGTGGCATTTCCGCAAAACCGCAATCAACGAACATGCTTGGGCATACCTTGTCCCTGTACACGGGATCTGAGCAGGCAACAGGCTTTGTTCAGTGGGGGGTTGTACACGACGAGGGCATCGCGGACCAAGTGACGACCGGACGGCGCGCAACGCGCCCGCCCGGCGCCGCCGTTCGCGCGTGCTCCGGTCCGGGGCATCGCTGGGGGGATCCAGTGGGCGGCCTCGGACGGTTCGTGCCATCGGGGGGAATCACACCGCCGGCACGTGCGCCGTCATGCGCGAACCCCTCCGCCGAACGACGACCGCCGGGTCTGTCCTAGGAGCGATTCAGAGGGGGTAGGTGTGTTGGAGCCGAACAGCTCGGACATGCGAAGTGCGCGCAGCACACGGGAAGCCGGGGTGGGGACCCGGTGACCGCAACACGAGCAGCACGATTAGAAGCACTGGCCCACGAGGACCCGTCCCTGCACGCGCTCGCCGAGCGGCTGCTCGCGCTGGCCGAGGCGGGACTGCCCGAGATGTACCTGCCGGGCGCCGACACCTTCGTGTTCACCCGGGCCGGCACGGTCGCCTCCGACGGCGTCCGCCGGATGGAGGCACGGGGAACCAGCACCCGGTACGCGGCCATCACCGCGCTGGGGGCACGGTTCCTGCCCGAGGACCGGCAGCGCGCCCTGTTCGGCGGCCACAGCGTCGAGGAGTACGCCGGTCTGCTGGTGGAGCGGCTGCCGTCGGTGACGAACCTCGGCGACGCGGCGCTCATCGCCTGGGCGGCCGCCGAGACCGGTCACCCGAAACTGGCGGACGCCCTCGAGCGGGTGGCCGTACTGGACGTCCCCGGACGGCCGCAGTACACGGTCGAGGCGGCCTGGGTGCTCTCCGCCCTCGCCGCGGCCCGTGCCGCGCTGGACGTGGAGGACCGGCTGGCGGTCGCCCGCGACCGGCTGCTGGCGGCCAAGGAGGCCGGCAGCCCGCTGTTCCCGCACGCCACCGGTCCGGGGCTGGTCCCCGGATACCGCTCGCACGTGGCCTGCTTCGCCGACCAGACCTATCCGCTCCAGGCGCTGGCCCGGCTGCACGCGAGCGGCCCGGACCCGCAGGCCCTCGCGGCCGCCGACGCCTGTGCCGCCCGGATCTGCGAGCTCCAGGGGGACGGCGGACAGTGGTGGTGGCACTACGACGCCCGCACGGGCGGCGTGGTGGAGGGCTACCCCGTCTACAGCGTGCACCAGCACGCCATGGCGCCGACCGCGCTGTTCGACCTCGCCGAGGCGGGCGGCACCGACTTCGGCGGCGCCATCCGCCGGGGGCTGCGCTGGATGACGGACGTGCCCGAGATCAGCGGGCCCGACGGCACCCCGCGCGAGCCCATGATCGTCGAGAAGTACGGGGTCACCTGGCGCAAGGTCTACCGCGGCGACCCCGCCAAGGCCGTCCGCGCCGCCCGCGGGCTCACCACCAAGGTGGCCCCGCAGGCCCGGCTGGCCCCGCTCGACCGGGTCTTCCGCCCCGACGTGATCGACCGCGAGTGCAGGCCGTACGAGTTCGGCTGGCTGCTCCACGCATGGCTCGGGGGGCAGGGGAGATGAACCGACCACAGAACCGGCAGGACCGGCGGAGCCGGCCCACCCGCCAGACCCTCTTCGGGGTCACGCTCGACGCCCTGACCATGGACGAGACGGTGCAGCGCTGCCTCGAAGCGGTGAAGCGCGGCGAACAGATCGAGATCGGCATGGTCAACGCCGCCAAGCTGGTCAACATGCGGCGCGACCCCCGCCTCGCGGCGGCGGTCTCCGGCTGCGACCTCGTCCTGGCCGACGGCCAGGCCGTGGTGTGGGCCGGCCGGGTCCTCGGGGTCCGGCTGCCCGAACGGGTCGCGGGAATCGACCTGTTCATGCGGCTGCTGGCGGCCGCCGAGTCGGCCGGCGTACCCGTCTACCTGCTCGGCGCCCGGCAGGACGTACTGGAGCTGATGCTCGGCCGGATCGCGGAGCGCTTCCCGGCGCTGCGCGTGGCCGGCAGCCGCAACGGCTACTTCGACGACGCCGAACAGCCGGCGATCGCCGACGCCGTCGCGGAGAGCGGGGCCCACCTGCTCTTCCTCGGCATGACCTCGCCCAAGAAGGAGATCTTCACCGCCGGCTACGGCGAGCGCACCGGCGCCCACGTCGTGCACGGCGTCGGCGGCTCCTTCGACATCCTGGCCGGCATCACCAAGCGGGCCCCCGCGGTCTGGCAGCGCCTGGGCCTCGAATGGTTCTACCGCGCCCTCCAGGAGCCGCGCCGCCTCGGCAAGCGCTACCTCACCACCAACACCGCCTTCCTCCTCATGACGGTGCGCGAGCTCATCCGCCGTACGCCGTCGGCACTGCCGCCCGCCACATCGTCTGCCGGTTCCGCGAACAGGAGTCACTGATGCGCGTCGTCGTCGTGGGACAGGGATACGTCGGCCTCCCGCTGGCCATCAGGGCCGCCGAGGTCGGACACCAGGTGATCGGGTACGACGTGGACGCCCGGCGGGTCAAGAGCCTCGCCGCCGGCGAGTCGTACGTGGAGGACGTCTCCTCCGAACGGCTGACCCGGGCGCTGGAGCGGGGCTCGTACCAGGCCACCGAACTCGCGCGCGACTGCGGCGGCTTCGATGTCGCGGTCGTCACCGTGCCGACCCCGTTACAGGACGGTGCCCCCGACCTGCGCTACATCGAGGAGTCGGCGCACACGCTGGCCCGCTTCCTGCGGCCCGGCGCGACCGTGATCCTCGAGTCCACCACCTACCCGGGCACCACCGAGGAACTGTTCGGCCCGATCCTGGAGGACGGCTCGGGCCTCACCGCCGGAGCCGACTTCCACCTCGGCTACAGCCCCGAGCGCATCGACCCCGGCAACACCGTCTGGGGCTTCCAGCAGACGCCCAAGGTCGTCTCCGGAGTGGACGCCCGCTCGCTGAAGGCCGTCGAGGCCTTCTACGCGGACCTCGTCGACAAGACGGTGCCGGTGAGCTCGCCCAAGGAGGCCGAGCTGGCGAAGCTGCTGGAGAACACCTTCCGGCACGTGAACATCGCCCTGGTCAACGAGATAGCGATGTTCGCCCGCCACCTCGACATCGACGTGTGGCAGGCCATCGAGGCGGCCTCCAGCAAGCCCTTCGGCTTCATGAAGTTCACCCCCGGCCCCGGGGTCGGCGGCCACTGCCTGCCGATCGACCCCTCCTACCTGTCCTGGCGGGTCCAGCGCGAGCTCGGCCAGAGCTTCCGCTTCGTCGAGCTGGCCAACGACATCAACAGCCACATGCCCGAGTACGTGGCGCGCCGCGTCATGGACGCGCTGAACACCAAGCGCCGCTCCGTCAACGGCTCGAAGATCCTGCTGCTGGGGCTGGCGTACAAGAAGAACACCGGCGACGCCCGCGAATCGCCCGCGGTGCGCGTCTCCAAGCTGCTCCTGGACATGGGCGCGAGGGTGCGCGCGGCCGACCCCCACGTGGTGGAGGGCCTCAAAGTCGACTCGCGCCTCGTGCGGGTCGAACCGACCCGCAAGGAGCTGGCGGCGGCCGACGTGGTCGTCCTGCTCACCGACCACGACGCTTTCGACTACGCCATGGTCACCGAGCACGCCTCGTTCGTACTCGACTGCCGCAACCGGCTCTCCGGACCCACCGTGGAGGTGCTCTGACACCATGCCCAGGATCATCTGCGTGGCCGGTGCACGGCCCAACTACATGAAGATCAAACCGGTGATGGACGCACTGGAGCGCCGCGGCGCCGAAGTGGTCCTCGTCCACACCGGACAGCACTACGACGAGTCCATGAACGACGTCTTCTTCCGCGATCTGGGCATCCGTCCGCCCGACCGGTACCTGGGCGCCGGATCCGGTACGCACGCCCAGCAGACCGGGCGGGTGATGGCGGCCTTCGAGCCGCTGCTGGACGAACTGGCCCCGGACGCCGTGGTGGTGGTCGGGGACATCAACTCCACGCTGGCCTGCGCCCTGGTCACCGCGAAGGCCGGACCGCTGCTGGCCCACGTGGAGGCGGGCCTGCGCAGCCGGGACTGGGGCATGCCCGAAGAGGTCAACCGGGTCGCCACGGACCGCGTCAGCGACTACCTGCTGGCCCCTTCCCCCGACGCGGCCGCGAACCTGCGGGCGGAGGGGTACCGGGAGGACCAGATCCACGTCGTCGGCAACGTCATGATCGACACCCTGCTCGCCAATCTGGACCGGGCCAGGGCCTCGGACGTCCTGGACCGGTACGGGCTCACCCGGGGCGGGTACGGCCTGGTCACCCTGCACCGGCCGGCCAACGTGGACGATCCCGCGGCCCTGGGCGGCCTGCTCAAGGCGCTGGGCGAGATCGCCGACCGCTGCCCGCTGCTGCTGCCCGTGCACCCGCGGGCGGCGCGGCGGCTGGAGGAGATCGGAGTCCCCGGCGGGGTCCGGATGGTTCCGGCCGCCGGGTACCTGGACTTCATCGCGCTCCAGGACGCCGCGCGCGTGGTGCTGACCGACTCGGGAGGCGTCCAGGAGGAGACCACGGCGCTGGGCGTGCCCTGCGTGACCCTGCGCGAGAACACCGAGCGGCCGATCACCGTCGAGGAGGGCACCAACGTCCTCGCGGGGACCGACCCGGAGCGCGTCACCTCGGTGGTGAACCGGGTGCTGGACGATCCGCCGGCGCCGCGCTGCCCCGAACTCTGGGACGGCCGCGCGAGCGAGCGCATCGCGCAGGTCCTGCTGGAGGGCGGAGCGGCGGGGACGCGGCTGCGGCCCACCGACCTCGCCCCGTAGCTCCGGCGACAACGCACCACCGCACCACCGCACCACCCGAGAAGAGCAAGAACCGTAATCCGCACATGAAGAGAGCGGCGGCGCGTGGAGGACACGACGCCGCCGCAAGGGGGAAGACCATGGATCTCGCGGAGATCTGGCGGGTCATGCGCAGGCGCTGGTACGTGCTGCTGCCCGGACTGCTGCTCACGGCCGCGCTCATCGCGGGCGTGTACGTGCTCGTCCCGGTGGAGTACCGGTCGCAGAGCACCGTGACGCTCCTGAACTCGAAGAAGGCCACGGTGGCCTTCGACGGCAACCCCTTCCTGAGCACCCAGGCCTCGCTCACCGGCATGGCCGACGGCCTGGCCCGCAACCTGAACTCCGACGACTCCCGGGCCGACCTCAAGGCCCAGGGCGTCACGGGGGAGTACGAGGCGAAGATCGCCGACAACGCGCAGGGGCCCTTCATGTGGCTGAGCGTCACCGGAACCGATCCGGCCGCCGTCCTGAAGTCGGACCAGGTCTTCACCGCCTACGCCGAGAAGCGGCTGACGGAGTTCCAGGCCCAGCAGTCGGTGACTCCCGAGGCCATGATCCGCATGGCCACGATCGTCCCGCCCCAGAAGCCGGAGGCGCAGACCAAGACCCGGCTCCAGTACCTGATCATGGCGGGGGCGCTGGGCTTCGTACTGAGCCTGGTGGCCACCTTCTTCGTGGAGGCGCGGCGCCGCAGGTCGGACAAGCCGGGTCGGCACCGGCCCGCGCCGACCGAGAACGCCGAGAACGCCGAGAACCCCGGGGCCGCCGGGGTGCCCGGGGCCGCCGACCCCGGGGCGGGCGAATCCCGTAACACCCCCGCTTCCGCCGGGGCCTCGCCGTGACCGGGACCGACGCCGGTGTCCGGGCTCCGGCCGAGAATCCGCCCGAGGCGGCCTCGCTGGGGCGCAAGGTCGGCTCCGCCGCCCGGTGGAGCCTGGTCAACACCGTGGTCATGCGCCTCGGCAACTTCGTCACCGGCATCATCCTCGCCCGCTTCTTCCTCGGTCCCGAGGCCTGGGGCGTGTACGGGATCGCCCAGACGGTGCTGCTGGTGCTGCTCTCCGCGAACGAACTCGGCGTCTCCCTCGCCATCGTGCGCTGGGAGGGCGATCCGCGCCGCTTCGCCCCGACCGTGCTCACCCTGAGCGCCGCCTCCAGCTGCCTGCTGTACGCCGTGCTGTTCGCGGCGGCTCCCGCCGTGGCCCGGGTACTCGGCTCCCCCGAGGCCGCCGGGATCCTGCGGGTGATGTGCGTGTGCGTGGTCCTCGACGGTCTGTCGCAGGTGCCCGCCGGGTTCCTCACCCGCGAGTTCGCGCAGGGCAGGCGGATGGCGATCGACGCCGTCAACTTCGTCCTCAGCACCGGGGTGACCCTGCTGCTGGCCGTCCAGGGGTGGGGCGCCATGAGCTTCGCCTGGGGCTCCGTCGCCGGCAACGCGGCCGCGCTCCTCGGATGCTGCCTCGCCGCGCCCGGCACCCTGAAGTTCGGCTGGGACCGGGAGCAGGCGAAGGCACTGCTCCGCTTCGGGCTCCCGCTCGCCGGGGCCAGCATGCTCGCCCTCGGCGTGGTCAACGTGGACACGATGGTGGTGGGTTCCGCCCTGGACCAGCTGGCCCTCGGCTTCTACGTGCTCGCCTTCAACATCTCCGGCTGGCCCGTGCGGATCATCTCCGAAGCCGCCCGCCGCGTCTCCTTCGCCGGGTTCTCCCGGCTGGCCGATTCGCCGGGGGCGCTGGCCGGAGGGTTCGGCCGCGCCCTGGGCGTGGTGATGACGGGCACCGTCCCGCTGTGCGTCCTGCTGGCCGCCCTGGCCTCACCGATCGTCGGGCTCGTCTACGGGGACCGCTGGCTGCCGGCGGCCGCCGCGCTGCCCTGGCTGATGGCGCTGGGGCTCGTACGCATCGGGTGTGAGCTGGCGTACGACTGCCTGGTGGCCATCGGCCGGCGCCGCTCCCTCATCGGCGTGCAGGGACTCTGGCTCGTCATCCTCGTCCCGGTCCTGGTGGTCGGCGCCGGTGCGGGCGGGATCGTGGGGGTGGCCCAGGGGCACGTCCTGGTCGCCGGCGCCGTCGTCGTGCCGGTGTTCCTCTTCGCCCTGCACCGCGGCGGGGTCAGCCTGGGGACCGTGGCACGGGCCTGCGCCTGGCCGTTCCTGGGCGGCGCCGTGATGGCCGGTGTGGTCCTCGGCCTGGAGCGGCTGCTGGGCGGCGGGGTCCTCGCGCTCCTCGCCACCGGGGCCGCGGGCACCCTCTGCTACGTCGCCTGCGTCCTGCCGAGCCGCGGCTTCCTGCGCGGCTCGGCCCCGGCGCGGGGGTAGCCGCCGTGGCACGCGACCGCAGGCGCCTCCTGGCCTGGCTGCTGACCGGGCTCGTACTGGCTCTCGTCCTGGCACTCTACGACGCCGACCGGACCGGGATGAGCGAGCACTCGGCCGCGCCCTGCCCGGACAGTGCCCTCCGGTGCCCCGGCGCCACTCCCCCGGCCGGGCCCGCGCCGTCCGCCGCCCCGTCCTCCGCCCCGCCCTCCGCCGACCCGTCCGCATCCGCCGGTCCGAGTCCGTCCGCTTCGGCGCCGGCCTCCGGCACACCCTCGCCCGGTACGGGTACCAGCCCGGGGCCCGGGGGCCCCTGCTCCTCGCCCGGTGCCTGCGGATTCCCCGACTCCCGCACCACCGGCCCGCGGATCGCGCTGGAGCGGCACGACACGGGCGACATGTCCGTGAAGACCGACGGCATGGTCATCAAGGGCTGGGACATCCGCGGTTCCCTCGACGTCTACGCCAATGACGTCACCGTCATCGACAGCCGGATCACGTCCACGAACTGGTGGGGGATCAACCTCCGCCCCGGCTTCAGCGGCCTGCGCGTCCTGCACACCACCATCACCGCCGTACCGGGCAAGGGCCCCGACAACGGGGGCGTCGACTACGCGGTCTCCAACATGGGCGGCAGCTCGATCGAGGTCGGCTGGTGCGACGTCTCCGTGTTCGGCAACGCCCTCTCGATGGGCCAGGGCGAGATCCACGACAACTACGTGCACGACATCGTCCCGTTCCGCAACCAGGGCGGCGAATGGCAGCACACGGATGCCGTCATCAGCGGCGGCGGCAACAAGGGACGCCTCACCATCCGCCACAACACCCTCCTGAACCCCGTGGACGTGCACCAGGGCGCCAGCGCCGCCGTCGGGCTCTTCGCGGACACCGGCAACGTTTCCTCCGTGGTCGTGGACGCCAACTGGCTGGCCGGCGGGGCGTACGCGCTGTACGGCGGCGGCCCGGGCGCGACCGGCATCCAGGTCACGGACAACGTGTTCTCCGCCGAGTACCACCCGAACGCCGGCGCCTACGGGCTGGTCGCCGCCTGGAACGAGGGCGGCGCCGGGAACGTGTGGCGCGGCAACCGTACGGCCGACGGCCGGCCCGTGGTCCCCGGCCCCACCTCCTGAACACCGCGCCCCCCGACGATCGAACCGAGAGGACGTCATGCGCCGCATCGCCCGGGCCCCCTGGGAGCTGCTCAAGCGGGCCTTCGGCTGGCTGGTGCTCTTCGAGGCCAGGAACAAGGTCCTGCTCGCCCCCTCCGCCGTGCGGCTGCGGCGCTTCGAGGATGCCGAGACCGCCCGGCTCTCCGCCGTCCTGGGCAGCCCGCCGAGCGCCCTGGTGGCCACGGTGATCGCCACGCACCGGCGGCCCGAGGCACTGCGCGCGGCGGTCCGCTCGGCCTTGGCGCAGAGCGTCGCCGACCAGGTGGTCATCGTGGTGGACGACGGCGCGGGGCTGGGCGAACTGCCCCAGGATCCGAGGCTGTTCGCGGTGTCGCTGGCCCGCAACACGGCCACGGCCGGAGTCGTGCGCAACGTGGGGATACGGCTGACCCGCTCGCGTTACGTGGCCTTCCTGGACGACGACAACCTGTGGGAGCCCGACCACTTGGAGCAGGCCCTCGCGGTGCTGGAGCCGCCCGGCGGGCCCGAGGCCGTCTACACCGCGCTGCGCCGGGTCCTGCCCGACGGCTCCGAACGGGACGTGCTGTCGGTGCCGTTCGACCGCCGCCGGGCCGCCCACGAGGCCTTCCTCGACACCAACGCCTTCGTGGCGCGCCGCACCCGGTCGCTGTACTTCAGCCGGCTGCGGCGTACGCCCGAGGTGCTGCCGCGCGAGGACTGGGAGCTCGTACGGCGCTATGCGCGCCGCCACGAGGTCCGCCACGTGCCCCGGCCCACGGTCCGCTACCTGGTCAACCCGGAGAGCTTCTACACCGCCTGGGACGGGCAGACGCCCACCGGGTGACCCGGCCGTCGCCCGGGACCGGTCAGGGACCGGGCGTGGCGCGCAGCGCGGACGGGCTGGCCAGGGCCCGCGCCGCCGCCAGACTCGCCGGCCGCCCGAGCGCTGCCCTCGAGGTCTCCCGCAGCAGTACGGCCCCGCGGAAGGCGGCGGTCGCCGCCGCCCCGTGCCGACGGCCGTAGAGCCGTACCCGGTTGAGGGTGAGCAGGGTCCACAGACGGGGCGAGACCTGGGAGTCGCCCCCGAGGTGCACCGCGCAGGCGCCGGGTTCGAGGCGGGTGGCGAAGCCGCGGTCCCCTGCGCGCAGGCAGTACTCGGTCTCCTCCGAGTACAGGAAGAAGGTTTCGTCCCAGGCCCCGCAGGCGTCCAGGCAGTCCCGGGACAGGGCCATGAGGGCGCCCGTCGCCCAGTCGGCGACGGTCGCCCGCTCGTACGCGGCCGCGTCGGTGACCAGCTCGCTCCAGCGCGGGAAGCGCCCGGCCCTGCGGTTGCCGATCACCGCCTCTCCCAGGGCCCGCGTCACGCGCGATTCGCGGCGCAGCGAGTGCTGGAGGGTGCCGTCCTCCTCGTACAGCAGCGGCACGCTGATCCCGACCCGGCGGCCGCCGGACAGGGGTGCGTCGAGCGCGTCGACGAGGAGCGCGGCACAGCCCCGCCGCATCCGGATGTCCGGATTGCACACGAGGGCGGCGCGGAAGCCGCCCTCCCACGCGGCGGCCGCCTCCAGGGCGGCGTTCACCCCGGCCGCGTACCCGGCGTTGCGACCGGTCTGGACGACCGTGGCCCCGGGGGCCAGCGAGCGGACGACGTCGACGGTGTCGTCGGCGGAGTCGTTGTCGGCGACGACCAGGCGCCAGTCGAGCCCGGCCATGCCCTCGGGCAGGGAGGCGAGGAACTCGGGCAGCACCCGGGCGCTGTTCCAGGTGACGACGAGGACGGCTACGGGACCGGCCGGGCGAGATCGGTCCGGGTGGCTACGGGAGGGCATGGGGACTCCGCGGTTCGGGGCTTCGGCGGCGCGCCGCGCCGGATGAAGCCGAGGTAACTGCCTCCGGCGGCGATCGTCAGGAAGAACATCCCGGCGAACATCGGGAAGCTGAGGGCGTCGAAGGTGGCGCTGCTGACGAGGGCGACGAGGGCGGAGGCGAAGAACGCCTGGCCCAGCTCCCGTTCGGACTCGTCGGCGGCGAGGCGGCGGATGGCACCACCCTGGTGGATCCCGGTGAGGAACAGCGCCAGGAGGGCGAGCAGGCCGAGCAGGCCCATCTCCGCCAGGGTGAGCATGTACTGGTTGTCGGTGAAGAAGTAGAGGTCCGGCGTGAAGGTCCCGAGGCCCCGCCCGAACAGCGGGTGCTCCTCCAGGTAGGGGACGATCGCGCTGTACTTGACGGTACGGGCCTGGGTGCTGCTGTCGGAGTTCGACAGGAAGGAACTGAAGAGGGTGGTGATGGTGCCGATCAGCCCGGGTACGGCGACCTTGAAGCAGGCCACCGAGCCCATCAGCAGGCCGATCGCGGTCCAGCGGCGCTGCGGCTTCCAGCGCGGCACCATCACCAGGACCACGATGAGCGCGCCGATGATGGAGGTCCGCGACACGGTCAGCGGCAGCGCTCCGCCCATCAGGGCCACCGGCCCCCAGCGGCGCCAGCGGCTGAGGTGGCCGCGGACCGGGTCGAAGGCCTGCTGGACGGCGAAGGGCAGCATCAGGGCGAGCATGCCGCCGAACTCCAGCGGCTGGGCGGTGGTGGAGCGCGGCCGGGTGAACGCGCCGCGGTCGAGCGTGGTGATCTGCGCGACGCTGGACTGGAGTCCGGGGATGCTGATGTGTTCGGCGATGTTCGTCGCGGTGAAGAAGTCGTAGTAGCCGATGGCGGCCACCACCGAACCCATCACCACGGCGCGTCGCAGCAGGACGTCGAGGCGGGCCCGGTCCTGGATGCCGGCGGAGACCAGCACCACGATCGACACCCAGACGAGCAGTCCGATCAGGCCGCGGTCCGCGCCGAGCACCTCCTTGTGGGTGCTGCTCCGGGTGGCGTCCGAGAGGTACGAGGCCAGCACGGAGACGGCGAGCAGCCACATCGCGACCCGGGGCAGCCGGGTGCCCGGGGCGGGCCGGATCCGGCCGGTCAGCCAGGTCGCCAGGTACCAGAACAGGCAGAGCAGGGCGTACACGTTGGCCGGGGTGCCCACGCCTCCCATGCCCGGCAGGGTCAGGTTCGAGGGAATGAAGAAGGCGAGCCCCAGGTAGCCGCTGAGCAGCGCGGTGGCGTCCGGCCGACGGCCCGGCAGCCCCCTGCGGGCGCGCGACTTGGGTGCGCCGGCCGCGGCGGCGGCCTCGCGCCTGCGGCGGCGGGCCACCAGCAGGGTCTCGGTCACGAAGGAGAGGGTGAAGCCCGCGGTCACACCGGCGATGACCACCGCCAGCACCTGCTGGTAGCGGCTCTTGAGCTGGGGCACCGGGATCTGCGGCAGCACCACGGGGGCCGTCTGGACGAAGTACGCGGGCTGCACCTTGGCCGCCGCCTGGAGCGCGTTGAGCTGCTCGCCGGCGAAGGTGGTGAGCGTACTGGTCTCCTTGAGCACCTTCGCCCGGTCGGTGCCCGTGACGGTCAGCGTGAGCATCGGGCCCGAGGTGTTCGCGGCGAAGCCGACCGTGTACGGGTCGCTCACTCCGAGGCCCTGCAGGTCGCGTGCCGCGTCGGCCCCGGACAGGGTCCTGATCAGCACGTCGGCGGTGACGACCAGCGAACCGCCCGCGTTCGAGATGGGGTTGCCGAAGGCCGGTGCCAGTTCGGCCACCGCCGTGGAGTCGAGCAGTGCCACCGAGCTCTGCGACTGGTACGCCACGGGCACCGAGCGGTACAGGTGCATCCCCGCGAGGAGCCCGATCACCGTCAGGGGCACCATCACGTACCAGCGGCGCCGCAGCACGGCGACCATCTCACCGATGCTCACGAATGCCCCCTCGCGCCTGCCGGAACCGATGGCGGGCGGACCGGCGTCCTGGAAAGATCGAACGCGACGGAAGGAATCCTGTGTCGCCTGGTGAGTTGTTCCGCACGCTTCGCCGCCGCTGGTACGTCCTGATCCTGGTGGCGGCGCTCGCGGCTGCCGGGGCCCTGCAGGTGCTCCGCCCCACCCAGACCTATGTGAGCTCGGCGATCGTCGTGCTCAAGCCGCCGGTGACCGGCAGCCAGCCCAATCAGCTCGCCAATCTCCAGCCCCCGCTGGCCGCCGTGTCGTACGCGGCGGTGCAGCACATCGAATCCCCCGCCGGTGCCGCGGAGTTGCGCGCCGCGGGGGTGGCCGGCACGTACCGGCTGATGCCGCGCAACAGCGGCACCAGCGTCACCCCGCGCTATCTGATCCCCTCGCTCCAGGTGCAGGCGGAGCACGCGGATCCCGCCGCCGCCAACCTGGCCGTGCTCAAAGTCGTCGAGGCGTACACGAAGCGCATCACGGCCATGCAGGCCGAGCAGCAGATCCCGGAGAAGGCGCGGATGAGCGTCACCCTCCTCGTGCCGCCGACGGCGGTGGCGCAGACGGGGACCAAGAGCCGCGGACTGGCCGGGGCGGCGCTGCTGGCCGGGGTCTGCGGGGTGGCCGCCGCACTGTGGACCGATCAGCTCGTGACGCGCCGGAACCGGCGCCGGCGCGAGGGCGCCGACGCCGGTCCGGTGAACGAGGACGAGGCACAGAGCCGGGTCCCCGTGGCCGCGGGGGCCCGCTGAGGAAGCGGGCCCCCGGGCCGTCCGGCCCCCACTACGGGGGCCGCGGTGCAGGTGGTGCTGCTCGTGCATGTGGTGCTGCTGAATCATCAAATCCCTCGGCGCTTCCAGGACTGCCACCAGAGCCACTCGCGCCCGCGGTCGGCGACCGCCGAGAGCACCAGCGGCTGCAGGTACGGCATCACGCGGGACCCGATCCGCCGCCGCCTGCGCAGCGCCCGGTACTCGGGGAGCCCGGTGTACTGCGGCAGGCACTCGGCGGCGAACGCCTCGAGCTCCTCGACCGGTACGACCCCGGTGCGCCCGCGGTCGTACGCGCGGTAGGCGCGCCGCAGCGCGTACCGGGCGAGCCGGGTCCGCGCCAGGGTGGAGAGCCGGCCGGCCTCGGGGAGCAGGCCGGCGCACTTCTCCAGGACCGAGTCGAAGGCGACGAGGCGCTGGCGAAGGTCGTCGAGCTGCCCGCCGAAGTCCGTGGTGGACATGTTGTCGCCGTGGACGCGGTAGAAGGCCTGGTCGGCCCCGCGCACGTAGCCCACGTCGGCGTGCGCCGCGAGCCGCATCCACATCTCGATGTCGCCGGCGTGCGGGAGCTGCGGGTCGTAGCCTCCGACCTTGCGCTGGAGGCTGGTGCGGACGACCACCTCGGGCGAGGTGATGCACCCCGTGCCCTCCCTGAACCGCCGCTCCAGCCACCACTGGCCGGGGTAGACCACCGAGCCGGTGCTGCGGGTGCGGGCCGCCGGCAGCGGCCCTCCGTGCCGGAACCGGAGCGGCCTGCCGTAGGCGAATCCGGCCTCGGGGTGGGCGTCGAGCAGGGCCGCCGCGCGCACCAGGGCTCCGGGGACCAGCCGGTCGTCGGCCGACAGCAGGGCCACGTAGTCCCCGTCGGCCCACTCCAGCAGGCCCTCGTTGTAGGTGGCGATGTGGCCCTGGTTCTGCTCGTGGACCCGGACCTCGATGCGCGGGTCGGCAGCCGCCAGTGCCCGGGCGACGTCCGCGGAGTCGTCGGGCGAGGCGTCGTCGATGATCAGCACCCGGACGTCGACGCCCGGCTGTTCGTCCAGGACGCTCTTGACGCAGTCGGCCAGGAAGTGGCCGTACTTGTAGCAGGGGATCACGACGCTGACGGTGCTCACTGGCCGCTCACCTCCGTCGAGCCCTCCGCCGCGAGGCCGCTCGGAGCCGTGGTGGTGAAGACCGGGCCGACCCAGTAGTTCACGGAGCCGAAGGTGTTGGTGGGGAAGGCCGTGGAAGCTCCGTACTTGTAGAGGCCGTTGGCCCCGCCGCTGCCGTCGGCCGGGGCGACCAGCGGGTAGGAGCGGTGCGCGGCCGTGAAGTAGCCGCCGTCCACGGAGTACTTGCCGTTCGGCGCGTGGTAGGAGGCCACGTAGCTGGTGCCAGCGGTGATGGGTACCGGGGTGGCGAAGTGGAGCTGCTGCCAGCCGGACAGGGTCTCGCTGCCGAAGGTGCCGGTGGCGAGGAGGGTTCCGGTGGCCGACCACAGGCTGCCGGTGTGCGCGCCGGTGTTCCCGGGGCCCTTGTAGAAGGTGATGCCGGTGACGTAGCCGCTGACGGCGGACTGGAAGCGGGTGCCCAGCTCGACGGAGTTGGTGTCGTCGCCGACGTTGGCGGTGCTCGGTTCGGTGGTGGATGTCCACAGGGTGCAGGGGCAGTTGACCGTGGGCGGGCTCGCGCTGGTGGTGAAGGTCCAGGAGACCGGCGCGGCCATGGTGTTGCCCCACAGGTCGGCGGCCTGCACCGAGGCCGTGTACGTGGTGTTCAGCACCAGCTCGGTGGACGGGGTGAAGGTGGCGCTGTTGGAGGCGGTGAGGACCTTGCTGCCCGGGACGGTGGCGCCCCCCGGGTCCTTGAGGGTGAAGGCGAGGGTGTCGGAGTCGATGCCCTCGCTGAAGGTGGCCTTGACCGCGGCGGTGATCGCGGTGCCGGTCGCCGCGGACTGCGGGGTGATCGAGGTGACGGCGGGCGGGTTGGTGCTCGCGCTGGAGGTGTCCAGGACCGCGTCGACCCAGTAGTTGCTGCCGGAGGCGGCCGTGGACGGGAACCCGCCCGTGCCGCTGTACCGGTACACGCCGTTGCCTCCGTCGGTGCCGCTGCGCAGCGCGGTCAGCGGGGCGAGGCCCGCGTCGGCGGAGGCGAAGGTGTTGTCGAAGGAGTACCCGCCGTTGGGGGCGAAGTAGGAGGCGATGTAGGTGGTGTTGGCCTTGACCGGGACCGGCGAGGCGAAGTTCAGCTGCTGCCAGCCGGACGCGGTCTCGTTGGTGAAGGTGCCGGTGGCCAGGCGCTGGCCCGAGCTGCTCCACAGGCTGCCGGTGTGGGTTCCGGTGTTGGCCGGGGACTTGTAGAAGCGGACGCCCGTGATGGAGCCGGGTGCCGAGGAGCGGATCTTCACGCCGAGTTCGACGGCGCTGCCGTCACCGGCGTTGACGGTGCCCGGTACGGCGGCGGCCGGCCAGACGGTGCAGGGGCACTGCTGGGGTCCCACGGTCAGCGGCACGGTGGTGGTGGCGCCGATGTTGACGCTGTCGTCCACCGCGCGGACCTTGATCTGGACGGGTCCGGGGGCGGTCGGGGTCCACTTGTAGTTCCAGGAGCCGACGCCGGTGGCCGCCTTCCAGGTGGTGCCGCCGTCGGTGGAGACCTCCACGCGGGCCACCACGCCGCCTCCGCTGTCGGTCGCGGTGCCGGTGATGGTCACCGGGCGCAGTGCGGGCACCGTGGCGCCTGCCGCCGGGCTGGTCACCGTGATGGCCGGTCCCGCGGTGTCGGTGGAGGCGGTCGCCGCGACCAGGTTGGTCTGCAGGGACTTGGGCTGGACGCCCATGTCGGCGAACACGTTCACCGTGGCCTGCTGCATCCGCTTGTCCTCGGTGACCACCGTGTCGTCGGGGTTGCCCGTCGGCATGTTGGTCAGTCCCCAGGACCACTGCACGGTGCCCGCGCCGAAGACCAGGGCCTGCGAGGCCGGGTCGCGGAAGGCGACCAGGCTGTGCGTCGCGGTGCCGTTCCCGTACGTGTTGCCGTAGTCGAGCCGGAGCTTGCCGTCGTTGATGTCGACCGTGGTGGAGGACATCGCGATCTGCCCGGGCGGCCGGGCCGCGTCCTCCACGTCGCTGTCCCACTCGTATCCGAGCGTGCCGGTCGGGAAGGTGGCGGTCTGGGAGGGGGTCAGGTTCGCGACGGTCGTGTTCCGCCACAGCCGCATCTTGGCGAACGCGCCGGGCACGGTGATCGCGTCGCTGCGGTAGCCGTTCACGCTGAACAGCGAGCCGGTCAGCTGGTTCTGCGGCTGGTACGGCCGTCCGTTCGTGGAGCTGGCCGGGTCCATGAAGGTACCCGTCCAGGTCCCACTCGGGTCCGGGATGCCGTTGGGCTGGGGGAAGGAGAGCTTGGTCTCCTTGTAGCAGACCAGGGTCCGGTTGGCCGTGGCCGCGCCGTCGATGCTGGGCGCGAGCCGGGTCTTCCAGAAGACCTCGTTGCCGCTGAAGTACGTCTGGTGGAGCCCGGCGCGGCGCGCGTTGAGCGCGTTGGTGAACTGGTCCTGGGTCCAGTACTCGTCGTGGCCCGATGACATGAAGACCTTGTGGTTCCTGAGCTGGGTCGCACCGCGTGTCGACATGTCGATGCCTGACATGTAGCTCACGTCGTACCCGTTGCGCTCCAGCCACGAGATCATCTGGTACTCGGACCCGTAGATCCCGTTCTCGCCGCCGATGTCCATCGGCCGGTTGTAGCTGACCTCGTACGCGCGGCCGTCGGGCGCGGGGCCCCCGCCGTCGTACAGGTCCTGTCCGCCGTAGTTGTTGTACGCCTGCCAGGTCTGGTCACTGGTCTGTACGACGATGTCGGAGTGGCCGGCGTCGTTGCGGACGACGAACGGGTACGGCATCACCCCGTTGCCGTCCGCCTGGTCGAGGTTGGCGATGTACAGACCGGACACGGCGTCGGCCGGCACGGTCCACGTCGCGGTGACGGGCCAGTTGCCGCAGTCCACCAGTCCGGTGGCGGCCTTGGTGGTGCAGCTGCGCGGGTTCCCGCCGGGTGCGAAGTTCGCCGGGTAAGTCTGGGCCGCCTGCGCCGCGGTCGACATCAGGCGGGCCCCGTCACCCCCGTAGTGGCCCAGCCGGTAGACCGACACCCGGTACGGGGTCGACGACTGCACCTTGAACTGCACGCTCTCGCCCGCCTGGACGCTCATCTGGGCGCTGAAGCCCTTGATGTCTCCGTAGGCGCTGGGCGAGAACCAGTCGGACATCGGCGTGCCCGGTTTGGAGTTCTCGCACACGATCGCGTTCGTGCCGGGACCGCAGGGGTCCACCGCACCCGCCACCGAGGACGGAGGTAAGACCGTGGCCATCAGGGCGGCGACCACGGTGAAGAGGCCGTACCGGAGCAACCTTGTCCGTCTGTTCATCTGTACCTCTTTTTTGTGCGTCGGCGCGGCGCTGGGCGTCAGCGCAGCGCGTCGGTGAGCGCGTCCACGACCCGCTGCTGTTGGGCGGCGGTGATCTGCGGGAAGAGCGGGAGCGAGAGCATCCGGTCCGCGGCCTGCTCGGCCTGCGGGAAGTCCCCGCGGCCGTGGCCGAGATGGGCGAAGGCGGGGGTGAGGTGGACCGGAGCCGGGTAGTGCACGCCCGCGCCGATGCCCTCCGCGTTGAGCTTGCCGACGACGGCGTCGCGGTCGGCACCACTGACCCGCACGACGTACAGGTGCCATACGTGGACGTTGCCCTCCGCCGTGACCGGCAGGGTCACGCGTCCGGCGGCCGCCAGATCGGCCAGCATCCCGTCGTAGCGGGCGGCGGCGGCGCGGCGGGCCGCGTTGCCGTCGGCGAGGCGGGCCAGTTTGGCCCGCAGCACCACGGCCTGGAGGCCGTCCAGCCGGCTGTTGAACCCGGCCACGTCGTGCCGGTACTTGGCGATGCCGCCGTGGTTGGCAAGGGCCCGTACGAGGTCGGCCCGCTCCTCGTCGTCGGTCACCACCGCGCCCGCGTCCCCGTACGCGCCGAGGTTCTTGCCCGGGTAGAAGCTGGTGGCGGCGATCGCGCCGCTGCCGGGGGTACGGCCCTCGCGGCTCGCCCCCTGGCTCTGCGCGGCGTCCTCGACGACCTTGGCGTACGAGGGCAGTTGCGCGGCCAGCTCCGCCGCGGGGGCGCACTGCCCGTACAGGTGGACCGGGACCACGGCGCGCGTGGCCTTGCCGACCGCGTCGAGCGCGGCCTGCGGGTCCATCAGCAGGCTGTCGGGGAGGCAGTCGACCAGGACCGGCCGGGCGCCGATCCGGGCGACGGCCCCGGCCGTGGCGATGAACGTGTTGGCGGGCAGCACCACCTCGTCACCGACGCCCACCCCGCTGGCGCGCAGGGCGAGTTCGAGGGCGTCCGTGCCGTTGGCCACGCCGACGCAGTGGCCGACACCGGCGAAGGCGGCGTACTCGCGCTCGAAGGCGCGGACCTCCTCACCGCCGATGAAGGCGGTGTCGGCCAGCACCCGGTCGAAGCCCGCGCGTAATTCCTGCGCGACCTCGGCGTGCGCCGCCTTCAGGTCCACGAGAGGTATCTGGTTCATCCGACTGTGCTCCCCATCCGTGTTTCCGTGCTCATGTCCGTCTCGGGACCCGTCCGTGTCCCCGGCCCCCGGCCGGTCTCCTCGCCGTCGGCGCGCAGCTCGTCGAGGGCCGGGCCCCCCGCCGCGCGCAGCCGGCGGGCGGGGCTTCCGGCCCACACCTCGCCGGGCGGCACATCGGCCAGGACCGTGCTTCCCATACCGGTCAGCGACCAGGCGCCGACCGTGGTGTTCTCCCGTACGAGGGCGCCCGCGCCCACGTACGCCCCGCGCCCCAGCCGGACCCCGCCGCCGAGGCGGACGCCCGAGGCGAGGGTCGCGAAGTCCCCGACCGTGTCGTCGTGGGTGAGGACGGTGTGCGGCATCACCGCCACATGGGCCCCCACCCGTACGGCCGCGGTCAGCACGCAGTGCGCCAGCAGTACCGAGCCCGGGCCGAGCACCGAGGTGGCCGAGACCGCGGCCGTGGGGTGGACCACGGTCGCGTACCGGCTCTCGGACAGGGCCAGGCGCCGCACGATGCGGGCCCGTACCGCGTAGTCGCGCGGGCTGCCGACGCAGACCACGACCGCGGCCTCCGGGCGCCGGTGCACCAGCTCGCCGCCGCCCAGCACCGGCACCCCGTCGACCTCGCGGCCGTGCAGGGCGGGGTCGTCGTCGAGGTGCCCGGCGAGCCGCCAGCGCGGGGCGCGGCCGCGCTCCCGGTCGGCGGCGGCCGTGTCCCGTACCGCCTGGGCGGTCTCGCGGGCGAAGCCGCCCGCGCCGACGATCAGGAGGTCCCGGGTGACCTGGTCGGCGGGACCGGCCGGGCCGGTCATCCGCCCGCCCGTCCGCGCAGCACCGCGACCACCCGGTCCTGCTGGTCCCGCGTCATGGTGTGGAACAGCGGCAGGATCAGCGAATCGCGGCTGATCCGCTCGGTCACCGGCAGCGGCGCCGCCCCGTGCCCGGCGTAGGCCGGTTCCAGGTGCGAGGCCATGATCCCGCGCCGGGCCGAGATCCCGGCCTCGGCCAGCACGGCGAGCAGCTCGTCCCGGCCGACCGGGAACTCCTCGGTCAGCAGCACCCAGTACGACTGGAAGTTGCCCTCGCCGTGACCGGGGTCGCGGACCGGCCGCAGGCCCGGGATGCCGGCGAGCAACTGCGCGTACCGGGCCGCCAGTTCGCGGCGGCGGGACACGATCTCGTCCAGCTTGCCGAGCTGCACGAGGCCGACCGCGGCCTGGATGTCGGTCATCCGGTAGTTGTAGCCGACCTCCAGATAGGCCTCGGCGATCGGCTTGCTGCTCGCGTGCCGCTGCGCGGCGGACACGTTCATGCCGTGCTCGCGCAGCCGGCGCAGGCGCTCGGCCCACTCGGCGTCGTCCGTGGTCACCATGCCGCCCTCGCCGGTGGTGATCACCTTGCGGGGGTGGAAGGACCAGGCGGCGAGCAGGGCGCCCTGGCCGACCGACTTGCCGCCGACGGTCGCGCCGATCCCGCAGGCCGCGTCCTCCACCAGCGGGACGCCCCAGTCGGCGCAGGCCGCGCGCAGGGCGTGCACGTCCGCCGGCACCCCGCCCTGGTGGACGGCCAGGACCGCCTTCGTACGCGGGGTGCGTACGGCGTCCACGGTCTCGGGGGTGAGGTTCCCGGTGGCCTCCTCGACGTCCGCGAAAACCGGGTGCGCGCCCACGTAGCGCACCGCGTTGGCGGTGGCGATGAAGGACAGCGACGGCACGATCACCTCGTCGCCGGGGCCGAGCTCCAGTGCGATCAGCGCCAGGTGCAGGGCGGTGGTGCACGAACTCACGGCGATGCCGTGCTCGGCGCCCACCCGCTCGGCGAAGGCCCGCTCGAAGGCGGCGACCCGGGGACCCTGGGCGACCCAGCCGGAGAGCACCGCCTCGGCGGCGGCCTGCGCCTCCTCCTCGCCGAGCCAGGGGATCATGACGGGGATCCGGGCGGGGGCGGCGTTCGGGGCGGGCGCGGTCCCGGCGCTCATCGGCCGGCCTCCCCGGCCGCGGCCTGGGCGGCCGTGGCGTCGGCGGCCGTGGCGTCGGCGGCGCGCTCGGCCCGCCACCACTCCACCAGGTCGCGCAGCCCGCGGCGCATGTCGATCTCGGCGGTGAAGCCGAGCCGCCCCGAGGCCTGCGAGGTGTCCGCGAGACGCCGGGTGACCCCGTTCACGGCGCGGGCCGGTCCGTGCTCCGGCACCATCCCCTGCGCGCCCATGGCCTCCAGCAGTCCGACGGCCAGGTCGCGCAGGCTGGTCTCGGAGCCGCTCGCGACGTTGAACACCTCGTCGGTCAGATCCGATTCGGCGGCCAGGAGGTTGGCCCGCGCGATGTCGCGTACGTCGGCGAAGTCCATGGTCTGGGTACCGTCGCCGAGGATCAGCGGCGGCTCGCCCGCGGTGATCCGCTCCATCCAGCGGATCAGCACCTCGGTGTACAGCCCGTGGATGTCCATCCGGGGCCCGTAGACGTTGAAGTAGCGCAGCGCGACGTAGTCCAGCCCGTACATGGCGTGGAAGCTGCGCAGCATCCCCTCGTTGAAGGCCTTCGCGGCCCCGTAGAAGGTGTCGTTGTTGTACGGGTGGTGGCGCTCGGTGGTCGGGAAGGTCTCCGCGAGCCCGTAGACCGAGGCGGAGGAAGAGGCGATCACCTTGCCCACCCCGGCGGCCACCGCCGCCTCCAGCACGTTGAACGTGCCGTCGACCAGGACCTCGTTGGCCAGCCGCGGCTCCTCCGCGCACTGGGTGATCCGGATGGCGGCGAGGTGGAAGACCAGCTCGGCCCCCTCGGTCGCCTTGCGTACGGTCTCCCGGTCGCGGATGTCGCCCTCGACGACGTCCACCGCGCCGCTCTTGAGTGCGCGGGCCAGGTTGGCGGCGCGCCCCCGCACGAAGTTGTCGAGGACGACGACCTCGCGCGCCCCGTTGTCCACCAGCAGGTCGACCACGTGCGAGCCGATCGTGCCCGCCCCGCCGGTGACCAGAATCCTCTTGCCTCGTACGCTGCTCAACGCCCTGCCCCTACTGAGTCGGTCATGGTGTTTCGTGCTGGTGCGCCCGGCGCGGCGTGCGCGCCGGGCGAGGTGCTGCGGGAAGCGGTTCCGTGAAAGTCCCGCGCCGACTGTCAGCGGCCGGTGCGCAGTCCGACGACGGCGCCGCGGAATTCCAGGCTCCGGGAGGCGGCTTCGAGGATGTCGAGCACCTGGAGGCCGGCCCAGCCGTCGGTCAGCGCCGGGCGCCGCGTCCGTACGGCGGCGGCGAACTCCTCGACCATGCTGCGCAGGGCCTCCTTCTCGCCGATCGCGGGCGCCACCATGTCGCCGGTCCGGTAGGAGACGAGCATGTCGCGGCGCTCGTCCGCGCCGATCTCCTGCGGGGTGGTCATGTCCACGCCGCGGTCGAAGACCGCGACGCGCTGCGTGGGGTTGAGGTCGTCCCACACCAGGGTGCGCTTGGAGCCGCCGACCATCGTCGTGCGGACCTTCACCGGGGACAGCCAGTTGACGTGCACGTGGGCGATGGCGCCGGTGTTGAGCGTGAGCGTCAGATAGGCGACGCAGGACTGGCCGGCCCCGATCGGGTCCGCCCCGTGGGCGGCGACGGCGACGGGGCGGATGTTGTCCGGGAGGATGAAGTCGAGGACCGAGAGGTCGTGGGGGGCCAGGTCCCACAGGACGTCGATGTCCTTCTGGACGAGCCCCAGGTTGATCCTGACCGAGTCCACGAACTGGATCTCGCCGAGTTCGCCGGAGCGGACCATGTCGCGGATGCGGGCCACGGCCGGGGTGTAGCAGTAGGTGTGGTCGCACATGAGGGTGAGGCCGCGTTCCTCGGCCTCGGTCACCAGCTTCAGGCCGTCCTCGTACGTGGCGGCGAGGGGCTTCTCGACGAGGACGTGCTTGCCGGCCCGCAGCGCGGCCAGCGCGACGTCGAGGTGGGTGCCGGCCGGGGTGGCCACGGCGACCGCGTCGACGGCCGGGTCGGCCAGCACGGCCGCGTAGTCGGAGGTCGCCTGGACCGTGGAGTAGCCACCGAGCACCTGACGCGCCCGGTCGACGTTCAGATCACAGAGCCAGCGGAGCCGGAACCCCGGACTGGCCTGGAAGTTGCGGACGAGATTGGGGCCCCAGTAGCCCGCTCCGATGACGGCGACACCTAACGGCTTGGTCGGCCACACACCTGCGGATGCGACCTCGCGCGCCGCACCCTTCACGACGTCCTTCTCGGTTTCCTTCTCGGATTCCTTCACAGCGTTCCACTTTCCTTCCGCGCACGCCCGCGGGCGTATCGACAACCCATGGCCGGGACGCGTGCGAAGGAAGGGGGTGCCGCCGACGGCCGGCGCCGGGGCGCATGCGCGACCCGTGCGTGACCTGCCCAACGGTGATGGCCCCCCACGACCGATGCCCTACGTGTTGCGACGTACTTCCGCCCCCCGGCCGCCCGGCACCCCTCGCACCGGTCCGGCCACGGGCAGGCGGCCTGTACCCCCAAGCCGCCGTACCCGTATGTACCCCAACTACCCTGCTCCGACTGGATTCCGCGTCGCCGAAGCACGCCGAATCCGGTCGGCTGCGCTCAATCTAGACCACCGGGCCTACCCCCGGGGAGAGTTGGAGGAAACGGTCGGCTCGGCTGTTCGAGCGTGCATACTTCCGGGGTGACCAGCATCGTGATCCCGGCCCACAACGAGGGCCGGGTCATCGGCCGGCTCCTCGACGCGCTCCTGGCCGACGCCCCGGCGTCCGGGCCCGACATCGTCGTGGTGTGCAACGGCTGTACGGACGACACCGCCGCGGTGGCGGGCGCGCGGGGGCCCCGCGTACGGGTCGTGGAGATACCGACTCCCTCCAAACACACGGCACTTCGGGTCGGCGACGAGCACGCGCGGAGCTTCCCGCGCCTGTACGTGGACGCCGATGTCGAGGTCGGCGCGGCCGACGTACGCGCGCTGACCGGCGCCCTCGCGGCCCGTCCGGATCTGCTCGCCGCGGCTCCCGGCCGGGACATCCCCCTGTCCGGGTGCGCCTGGCCGGTCCGCGCGTACTACCGGGTCTGGCAGCGGCTGCCGGCGGTCCGCGAGGGGCTGTTCGGGCGGGGGGTCATCGCGGTGACCGAGCCGGGGCACGCGCGGATCGCCGCCCTGCCGCCGCTGATGGCCGACGATCTGGCGGCCTCGCTCGCGTTCGCGCCGCAGGAGCGGCGCGTGGTCGAGGCGGCCCGGGTCGTGGTGCATCCGCCGCGCACCTGGGGGGACTTGATCAGGCGGCGCGTCAGGGCGGCGACCTCGTCCGCCGAGCTGGAGCGCTTCCAGGCTTCGGAGGCGCCCGGGAGCCCGGAGGGGGCGCACGCGCCGTCCGCGCGCACCGGTACGGGTGATCTGCGCGCCCTGCTGCGGGCCCAGCCGAGTCTGCTTCCGGGCGTGGTGGTGTTCGTGGTGGCCGCCCTCGCCGCCCGGCGGGGGGCCCGCAAGGCCATCCGGTCCGGGGACTTCTCGACGTGGCTGCGCGACGAGAGCAGCCGACAGGGCTGAGCAGCGGCGGCGGGCCGAATCGGGCCGTACGCCGCCCAGTTGGCCCGTACAAGTATTAGGGTTTCACGCACACGTACGAGTGACCTGACCGTCGGCACCGGGAGCTCCAGAGCATGTACCTCGCGGACCGCTCCGCGCCCGTCGGCGCGAAGACCGCACCGGACGGCGGGCCCGTCCGGGCCCCCGCGGTCGCCTCGACCGTCCTCGCGCTGGGCGCGGTCAGTCTGATCACGGACGTCTCCTCGGAGATGGTCACCGCGGTCCTTCCGCTGTACCTGGTCGCCGGGCTGGGACTGAGCCCGCTCGGCTTCGGCGCCCTCGACGGGGTGTACATCGGGGTCAGCGCGCTGGTGCAGCTGACCGGCGGCCACCTCGCCGACCGCGTCCGCAACCACAAGCTGATCGCGGGCATCGGCTACGGACTGTCCGCCCTGTGCAAGCCGCTCCTGCTGCTCGCGCACAGCCTGGGTCCGGTGGGCGTGGTCCTCGCGCTGGAGCGGACCGGCAAGGGTCTGCGCACCGCACCGCGCGACGCGCTCATCTCCCTGTCCACACCTGCCGAGTTACAGGGCCGCGCGTTCGGCGTGCACCGCGCCATGGACACCACCGGGGCGCTGCTCGGCCCCCTCGCCGCCTTCTTCATCCTGAACATGGCGGTGGGCGGGTACGACGCCGTCTTCGGCGTCAGCGCCTGCGTCGCCGTGCTCGGTGTGGTGGTGCTGATGCTGTTCGTCCCGTCGGGGGCGGACCTGGGCCCGGGTCCCGCCGGGGTGGCGAAACCGGATGCGGCGAAACCGGAGGGCGCGAACCCCGACGGGGTGAAGCCGGCCGGGGTGAAGGCGACCGGAGCGAAGCCCGCCGGGGTGAACCTCCGCGAGGCGGCGGCCCTGCTGCGCCTGCCCCGGCTGCGCGCCCTCGCGCTCTGCGCGGCCCTGCTCGGCCTCACCACCGTCAGCGACGCCTTCCTCTACCTGCTGCTCCAGGACCGCACCGGCATACGGGAGCAGTGGTTCCCGCTGCTCCCGCTGGGCACGGCCGCCGTGTTCCTGCTGCTGGCCGTTCCGGCCGGGGCGCTGGCCGACCGGATCGGCCGCCGTACCGTCTTCCTCGCCGGGCACGCCCTCCTGCTGGCCGGGTACGGGCTGCTGCTGTGGGCCCCGCACTGGCCGGCCCTCCCGTACCTGGTCCTCGTACTGCACGGCCTGTTCTACGCGGCGACCGACGGGGTGCTGCCCGCCGCCGTCGGCGCGACCGTCCCGGCGAAGCTGCGGGCCACCGGCCTCGCCGTCGTCGGCACCAGCCAGGCGCTGGCCCGCTTCGGCTGCTCGCTCGCCTTCGGGGCCGCCTGGACGGTGTGGGGCGCCGGTCCGGCGCTCGCCGCCGCCGCGGCCGGCCTGTGCTGCTGCGCGGCCGTCGCCGGGTTCGTACTCCGCCCGGCGCCGCCGGCACCCGCCCAGGACTCCGCCACCGACCCCGCCCGACTCCCCCGAGGAACCCGATGACCCGCTCACGCCGGCTGCTCGTACTCGCGGTGGCCGTGCTGCTCCTCGGGGGCCTCGGCGCCGCGCTGGTACTGCGCTCCGCCGCCCGCGCCGAGCGGACGCACGAGGGGGACCCGACGGTCGCCCAGGGCCGGGTCCTGCTCGGCCAGCAGAACCGGCTGGCCTTCCTCAACGGCGCGAAAGGCCCGCACCGCGGAGCCCTCGTCTCGGTCCCCGGGCAGACGCCCCAGGCCGAGCGGACCGCGTCGGGCCTCACCTGCCAGCGCTTCCACGCGGCCGCCGGCACCGGCGTGTGCCTGAACTCCTCGCCGGGCGCGCTGACCCAGGACAACAAGGCCGTGATCGTCGACTCCGAGCTGCGCACGCTGCACAGCTTCCCGCTCGCGGGCACCCCGTCGCGGGCCCGGGTCGCGCCGAGCGGCCATTTCGCCGCGTGGACGGTCTTCGTCGCCGGCGAGTCCTACGGCGCCGCGTTCTTCTCGACCCGTACGACGATCGTGGACACCCGTACGTGGGCGGTCGAGCCGGACCTGGAGAAGTTCTCCATCGTGCTGGACGGCCGGCCCTACTCCTCGGGGGACGTCAACTTCTGGGGTGTCACCTTCTCCAAGGACGACGACACCTTCTACGCGACGCTCGGCACCGCCGGCCAGACCTACCTGGTGAAGGGCTCGCTCTCGCGGCGCAGCGTCACCACCCTCGCCCAGAACGTCGAATGCCCGTCGCTGTCTCCGGACGAGACCCGGATCGTCTACAAGAAGCGCGTCATGCGCGGAGCGTCGCTGTGGCGCGAGCACGTACTGGACCTGCGGACGCTGCGGGAGCAGCCGCTCGCGGAGAAGCGCAGCGTGGACGACCAGGCACTCTGGCTCGACGACCGCACGGTCGCCTACGCCCTGCCCGCCGAGGGCGCGCCGGACACCACCGACCTCTGGACGGTCCCGGCGGACGGCTCGGGCGCCCCCCGCCTGCTCACCCCTGCGGCCTCCTCCCCCACCCTCCTGGGCTGATACGGGGCCACCTGCCTGACGGAGCCGCCGTGTCGGCCCTGTCAGGACCTCCTGGGGCCGGTGTGCGTACAGACTCGGTCCTCGTGGATCTGCATCTCACGGACAAGGTGGCGCTGGTCACCGGAGCGAGCAAGGGCATCGGCCTGGCGGTCACCCGGGCGCTGGCCGGCGAGGGCGCCCTGGTGGTCGCCGCGGCCCGTACGGTGGACGGCCCCTTGGCGGAGCTGGCCGCCGGCGGGCGGGTCCGGCCCGTGTCCGTCGACCTGGCCACCGCCGACGGTCCGGAGCACGCGGTACGGGAGGCGGTCGCGGCCTTCGGCGGGCTGGACGTCCTCGTCAACAACGTCGGAGCGGTCCGGCCGCGGCTGGGCGGGTTCCTGTCACTGACCGACGAGGACTGGACCTGGGCCCTGAACATCAACTTCCTGACCGCCGTCCGCACCACCAGGGCCGCCCTCCCGCACCTCATCGAGCGCGGTGCGGCGTCGATCGTGACCGTCGGCTCCGTCAACGCCTTCCTGCCCGACCCCGGCGTGATCGACTACGGCGCGGCGAAGGCGGCGCTCACCAATTTCTGCAAGGCCCTCTCCAAGGAGGTCGGCCCGCACGGAGTGCGCGTCAACACCATCAGCCCCGGTCCGGTCGAGACGGCCCTGTGGCTCGGGGACCAGGGGGTGGCCGCCACCGTGGCGGGCGGTACCGGGAGCACCGCGGACGACATCGTCGCGGGCGCCGCCGCGCAGTCCGTGACCGGGCGGTTCACCCGCCCCGAGGAGGTGGCCGACCTCGTCCTGCTGCTGGCGTCCGACCGGGCGGGCAACACCACGGGCTCCGACCACACCATCGACGGCGGACTCGTCGCCACGCTCTGATTCCCGCCGGGGAGTTCGCCCCCGGCGCTCGTGCGATCACTGCGCTCGCGGAAACACCCCTCGCGCCCCCCGGGAACACCCCCGCGACGCCCTTCCGGCAGGGCATGGCCCCCCGGTCGCCCCCCTCCCGCACCCTCGGCCCCACGGGGGCCGCGGCAGCCCGGCACAAGCCGCCTCAACCCCCTCTCACACACCCTCTGACCTGGGCTTTTCTCTTCTCCTCCGTAGAATGGGACACCTCGGAGCGCCAGTTCACCGGAGAGGATCCCCCATGAGCGAGTCGCGGTACGACGCCAGCCACATCGAGGTACTGGAAGGCCTTGCGGCGATACGCAAACGACCCGGCATGTACATCGGTTCGACGACGGAGAGCGGCCTGCACCGCCTGGTGGACGAACTCGTGGGCCACGCGATCGACGAGGCCGCGGGCGGCCGCGCCGGCGCCGTCGACGTCACGCTCACGGCCGACGGCGGTGTACGCGTGGCCGACGACGGCCGGGGCATCCCGGAGGAGGACATCGAGACCGCACTGACCGAAGTCCGCGCCGGCAGCTTCAACGTCGTGGGCATCTGCGTCGTCAACGCCCTGTCCCGCCGGGTCGAGGTCGAGGTCCGGCGCGACGGCTTCCGTTGGACTCAGCAGCACGAGAGGGGCGTCCCCCTCGCCCCACCGTGCAGGCACGAGCAGACCCCGGACACGGGCACCACGATCGCCTTCTGGCCCGACCCCGAGATCTTCGGGACCGCGGAATGCTCGTCCGCCGCGCTTTCGGACCGCTTCCGGGAACTGGCCGCCCTCGACGAACTCCTGACCCTGACCCTCACCGACGAGCGGCCCCCGCGCGCCGGCCGACTCCCGTAGAAGCCGGGAAGACGTCAGCGGCGGCCGGACCGGGTTCACGGTCCGGCCGCCGGCCGGGCAGGAGTCCCGGTCTGCCCCCTGCAGACCGGACGCCGAGGCTGCCTTCGGGTGCACGCGCCGCCCCGCACACGGGCCGGCTCAGGTCAGCAGCTTCGCTTTGGCCTGCTGGAACTCGGCCTCGGAGAGCGCGCCCTTGTCCTTCAGCGCGACGAGCTTGGCGAGCTCGTCGGCGTGCGATCCGCCGCCCGAGGGCGACCCGGCCGTCTGGCGGATGTAGTCCTGAAAGGCGGCCTCACTCTCCTTGGCCTGCTTGACGTCCCGCTGGGTCATGCTCTTGCCCCGGGCGATGACGTAGACCAGCACGCCGAGGAAGGGCAGCAGGATGACGAAGATCAGCCAGCCCGCCTTGGCCCAGCCGTTCAGTTCATGGTCGCGGAAGATGTCCGTGATGATCTTGAACAGCAGGAACAGCCACATGATCCACAGGAAGAACCAGAGCATGGACCAGAAGATGCTGAGCGCGGGGTAGTCGTCCATGGACGCCTCCTTCGAGCGGGCCCTATGCCCGCGATCAGCAGTATTGGCGCGCTTTGCGCATTTCGCATGTCGAACGGCCGCCGGCCTGCTCCCCCCGGGCTCACCGGGCACGGAGACCGCCGTGCCCGTCGGGCCGCGCCGGGGCCCGGAGCCGGATCGACAGGCATCACCCGATCGGGTCGCCTCCGCTCGCAGGATCGAGCGCGCCGGGATTTCCTGGCATACGACCCGAGGAGAGCTGCCATGCCGGATGACGAAGGTCGGAACGAGCTCGCCGCACTGCGGGCTCGCGTTGCCACGCTGGAGGCGGAGGCAGCGAAGCGCCCACCACCCCACCACCGGGTGCGCGCGTTCCTGTCGGCGCTGCTGATCATCATCGGCTGCGTCCTGGCGCCGCTGGGCATCGTCGCCGCGTGGACGTCCAGCATCGTGGGCGACACCGACCGCTACGTGACCACCGTGGCGCCGCTGGCCTCCAACCCCGACGTGCAGGCGGCCGCCGCGAACCGGGTCACCGGCGCGGTGATGGAACACATCGACCTGCCCAACCTCCTTGAGGACGTGGCGCCGGACCAGCGGCCGCTGCTGCAGAAGGCGCTGGGGAAGCTGGGCAACGGGCTGGAGGGCGCGGTCCGCAGCTTCGTGCACGAGAAGGCGCTGGACGTCGTCCAGTCGAACGCCTTCGAGACCATCTGGACCAACGCGAACCGCACGATCCACACCTCGCTCGTCCGCGCCCTGACCGGCAGCGACGCGGGGGCCGTTCAGATCAAGAACGACTCGGTGACCGTCGACCTCGCTCCCGTGATCGACCAGGTGAAGAACAAGCTGGTGGATTCCGGGATGAGCGTGGCCGCAAAGATCCCCGAGGTCCACACCGACTTCACCGTGCTCAAATCGGACGACATCGGCCGGGTCAAGACCGGTTTCCGACTGCTGGAGATCATGGGCTTCTGGCTGCCGGTCATCGCCGTCGTGCTCGCGGCCGTCGGCGTCCTGCTCTCCGTCCACCGGAGGCGGACCCTGGTCACGGCGGCCCTCGGCTTCGCCGTCGCGGCGCTCATCCTGGGCATCGCGCTGACGGTCTTCCGCACGGTCTACCTCAACGCGCTCCCCGACACCGTGTCCCAGCCGGCCGCCGGCGCCGTCTACGACGCGATGATCAAGCTCCTGCGCACCACGGTCCGCATGGTCGTGGTCCTCGGCGTGCTGCTCGCGCTCGCCGCCTGGCTCTCGGGCCCGGGTCGCCGCGCCACTGTGGTGCGCCAGATGTGGCACTCGGGCATCGCGGCCACCCGGGCCTCCGCCGACCGGGCGGGCCTGCGTACGGGCCCGGTCGGCCCATTCGTCGCCCGCCACCGCGTCTGGATCACCTGGATCCTGGTGGCGGCGGCCGTCCTCGCCTTCGTCCTGTGGCCGTATCCGACCGGCTGGGTCATCCTGGGGCTCGCCCTCGCGCTCCTCTTCGCCCTGGCCGTGATGGACTTCATCGCCGAGGAGGACGCGCGGAACGCCGAGGACGCGGCGACGCCCGGTGGAAGTCCGCCGCGTCCCGTGTAGGGGTGTCTGCCGATCAGGCCCGGCTCAGGGTCTCGCCGCCCCGGGCTGGGTCTCGGGGATGCGCTGGGTGAAGAAGAGCGCCATCAGCGCGGCCAGGGCGAGGATGCCGAGGGCTGCCTTCAGGCCGTCGATCCGCGCGGTGGCGTTCGCGTCGAGTGCGGCCTCGGTCACCTCCGATTCCACACCGGCCTCGTCGAGGGCGGCGGTGAGCTGGGCATCCGACAGGAAGGGAGCGCCTCCCGCGAGTCGGACGTTCGCCTGGCTCTTGACCTCGGCCGGGATCGCCGGGTTCTGCTCGATGCTCGTGAGGAACGACGCGGTCAGCATGGTGATGAGGATCGACCCCGCGACGGCGGTGCCGATCGACGCGCCGAGGTTCGTGACGGTGTTCTGGACGCCGCCGACCTCGGCGCTCTGTTCGTCCGGGACGGCCGAGACGGTGACCGCCCCGAGCTGGGAGGCGAGGGCCCCCATCCCCAGTCCGATCAGCAGCAGCGGGACGGTGACGACGGCCTCCCCGGAATCCACGTCCAGGACGGCCAGCAGGACGACGGCGCCGAGGAACATCGACAGGATCCCGAGCTTCACCACACGCCGCGGCGAGACGTTCGGACGGAACCGGGGGATCGCGATCGCGGAGGCCAGCAGGGAGACGGAGAGCGGCAGGATCAGCACGCCCGTCTTGACGGCGGAAAGGCCCAGCGCGACGGACAGGTAGAGCGGGACGACGAAGAACACGCCCATCTGTACGAGGTACTGGAAGAAGAACATCGTCAGGCCGCCGGTGAGCTGCCGGTTGTGGACGAGCGCCGGATCCACGAGCGGTTCGGTACCGCGTGCGACGAGGCGTGCCTCCCAGCGGAAGAAGAGCCAGACGAGGAACAGACCGGCCAGCATCAGCCAGACGACGGGTGAGAGGCCGAACCAGGCCGGTGCACCGGCCTTGGGCTGGAACCAGCCCCATTCGCTCGTACGCAGCACGCCGAAGACGAACAGCCCGATGCCCAGGGCGGACAGGACCGCGCCCAAGAGGTCGATACGCGGCCTGTGGTCGGTGGGCGCGTCCGCGATCCGGCGGGCGAGCACCAGGATGACGAGCACGACCACGACCTCCCCGGCGAAAACCCAGCGCCAGGAGAAGAACGTGGTGGCCACACCGCCGATGAGCGGCCCGAGCCCGATGGCGATCGCTGCCGCGGCCGCCACCAGGCCATAGGCGGCCGGCCGCCGCTCCACGGCGAAGTTCGAGGCGACCAGCGCCACGATCGCCGGCAGGATCAGCGCCGCACCCACGCCTTCCAGGAACGACCAGCCGAGCAGCAGGACCGTCAGGTTCGGGGCGATCGACGTGGTGAAGGATCCACACCCGTAGACGACACAGCCGATCATGAACGCCCGTCTGCGTCCGATGAGCGCGCCCACCTTGCCACCGGTGATCATGAGCATCGCCATGACCAGCGTGTAGGCCGTGATCGCGCCCTGCATGCCGGTCACCGTGGTGCCGATGTCTTCGGCCACCGTCGCGATCGAGACGTTCATGACCGAGCTGTCGAGGGCCATCAGGAACTGCCCGGCCGCCAGTGTCATCAGGACGAGGTTCGCGTTCTTCGCGTTCCCGGCCGTGGGTGCATCGGCTGTCATGACCGGAGCCTCCCACGGTCACGGAAAGCTGCGTGCCGCCTCGCCGGTCGGGTCAGCCGACTGGCACAGAGGCGGGGCGCGCGGCGCGCCCGTCGGCGTTCACGCCGTCTCCGCCGCCATCCGGCCCGCGGCCACCGCGTCCACCAAGGCCTGGTGGTCGCGCTCGTTCAGGTCGGCATAGGCCTCCGCGAACCGCACCAGCGCCCGGTCGAACACGTCGCCGCCGCCCAGGTAGGCGGCGATGCCGATCCGGTCGCCGGACCGGGCGTGTGCCCGGGCCAGGGTGGCGGCGCACACGTCGCCGAACGCCTGCATGCCCCGCGGCGCCATGAGTTCCGGCTCGATGCTCCCCTTCCAGTCCCGCAACTGCCGTACGTAGAAGTCCCGCTCGCGGCCGTCGATGCCCTTCGCCCGGTGCCAGCCCAGGAAGATGTCGCTGGCCGCCTGCATCAGGCGCTGCCCCGCCACCACCCGCTCGCCCTGCATGGAGTACTCGCCGGCGCCGGCGTACGGGGCGAGGACGGACTCTCCGGCCTCCTTGGCCTGGAGGATCAACGGGTCTTCGCCGTCCCTGCCCAGGAGCAGGATGATCCAGCACCGGGTGCCCACACTGCCGACACCCACCACCTTGCGGGCCATGTCGACGACGGTGAACTGCCGCAGCAGGTGACGCCGGTCCGAGGGAAGGGTCCGGCCGTACTGTTCGACCATGTCGCGGATCTGCTCCTCCAGCGTGTCGCGCTGATTGTCCGGCATGAGCTCCTTGAGCGGCGTGACCAAGGGCGGTATCGACCGGAACCGCCGCTCCCCGGCCACGACCTCGGTGAGTTTCCCGGCGGCCTGCAGGCTGTCCCGTCCACGCGCTTTGGCCAGTTCCTCGGCCAGCCGCTTGCGGCCGCGCGAGCGCAGTTCGGTCGCCCCCAGCGTCTGGAGCTGCTCCGCGTCGACCCGCGCGTACCAGACGTCGAGGTGGCGCATGACGGCGTAGTCGCGCATCTTCTCGCGGTACGACCTGCCCGCGGACCGGACGACCGCGGCACGCTCGCGGTCGCTGAAACCGTTCTCCCGCCCGGCGATGGCCAGGCTCACGGCCAGCCGCTTGATGTCCCACTCCCATGGTCCGGGCAGCGTCTCGTCGAAGTCGTTGACGTCGAACAGCAGGTTCCGCTCCGGGGTGCCGAGGAGCCCGTAGTTCAACATGTGCGCATCGCCGCACACTTGGACCCGCAGACCCGAGTCCTGTGTGTGGGCCAGGTCGGCGGCCATGACGGCGGCAGCGCCACGGTAGAAGCGGAACGGCGACTCCGACATCCGCCCGTAGCGGATCGGCACCAGCTCCGGCACCCGGCCGGCCGACTGCCCTTCGAGGATGTCCACCGGGTTCTGCCGCTGCGCGGAAGGCTCGAATTCCCCCTGCCCGGACCGGGGCGCCCGGCTCCGGGCGGCGCGGCCGCGGGCGACCCGCTCCGCGACGGACAGCCGGTGCACGCCGTTCTCCGTCTTTGCTGCACGCTTTGCCATCGCTGTGGACCTCCAGGCCGCTCGGGCCCCTGCTGCCCAGCATGGCACCCCTGGCCCCGCGCTGCCGTACGGCGCCACGTGCCGCCGGAGCGCCGGAGCTCAGTCCTGCTCCGTCCGCTCCCGGCTCGGCGGCGGACTGCCAAGCCGCCGGGCGAAGTACGGCTCCTGCGCCAGGACGGCGCCCATGGTGACGCCGCCCGCGATGGCCACGCACAGCACGATCAGCCACGACAGCAGGACGAAGACCGAGCCGGCCGAACCGTACTCGCTCAGCGCCCGGTTGAGGGCGCGCGGCATGTAGAAACCGGCGGTGACCGACAGGACGGTCATCGCGCCGGCGGTGATCAGGGCACCCGGCAGCAGCGGCATCCAGCCGACGAGGCGGCCCAGCAGGATGTGCTGGGTCCACCACCACACCAGCACCTGGAAGACGAACGTGACGGGGACGCCCAGCCAGAGCCCGACGCCGAACCCGCTGCGCACCGGTTCCTGCACGAGCAGCAGACCGATCCAGGCGGCGATCCACGCGAGCCAGCGCCAGACCGCGATCCGCGCCCCGGCGCGCGGAATCTCCCACGCGCGCTTGCACAGCCGCTGCATGGCGCGGCTCACGGCGGTCGCGGACAGCAGCACCATCACGGAGCCCACCACGCCCACCGCGTTCTGGAGGTCCGCGTCGGAGCTGCGGAAGATGGCGGACAGCTGGTCGCTCGCCTCGCCGTTGAGCCCGAACACCGAACGGATCGATGCGGCCATCTGCTCCCGTACGCCCTGCGGGGCGACCGACGCCACGACGAAGACCAGGGGGACGGCGGTCAGGAAGCACTGCGCGGCGAGGCGGGTCGCGGAGTCGAAGATGTTCACCGACACCATGCGCTCGGCGACGTGGGTGATCACCGGAAACCGGGTCTCGGCCCGGCGCTGGAGCCGCCGGGCCTTGGCTGCCGTCCGCCGCGAGCGGGATCGCCACCACTCGGACCGCAGGACGGCGCGGCCGCTCTTGCCGGAGGCCATCAGCACACCGGGGCGGGAGCGGTAGCGGAAGCAGGAGGCACGGGAGCGGGCGCAGGAGGAAACGGACGGCTCGACGCCGGCGCCGGGGCCGGTGGGCAAGTCGTCGTCATCGCGGTCTCCTTCGTGTGCGTCCAGGTTGAAGGACACGGCCGGGGGCGGCATCTCGAACGCCTCCGGCCGGCCGCCCTTCGCCCGTCCACCCAACGGACGCGAAAAGGTGTCGGGGCCCGGACCCGTGCGTAGTGTCGTACCTCGTCACACGATTGGGGCGCCATGGTCCTCGACCTCTTGCTCATCGCGCTGGCCATCACCGTCGACCCGCTGCCCATCATGGCCTTCGCGCTCGTGGTGTCCTCCGCCAGAGGAGTGTGGAAGGGCCTCGTCTTCATTCTGGCCTGGCTCGCCTGCCTCGTCATGGTGATCGCGGTCGTACTCACGGTGACGGACGGCCAGCCGCCGCCACCGCGCTCCCCGCCCGGCCTCGCGGGGCTGGCGGCCAAGCTGGTCATCGGACTGGGCCTGGTGTTCTACGGGCTCCACCGCCGCCGCCTCATGAAGGCGGGCACGGCCCCGACCGGCTCCGCCACCCCGCTCGGCCCCGATGTACGAGGCGGATCCTCCGACAGCGAGGCCTCCCGCTCGGGCTCGCTCTGGGCGGCCGCGGGACTGGCCGTGCTCGTCCAGCCGTGGGGCCTGGTCGCGGCGGGCGCGACGACCGTGCTCGAAGCGAACACCTCGCACACGTCCGCCTACGCGGCCCTGTTCGGCTTCTGTCTCCTCGCGACCGCCAGCCTGCTGGCCGCCGAGCTGTACATCGTGTTCGCGCCCGAGGTCGCGCACGACCGGCTGATGCGCCTGCGCGCCTGGCTGGAGGGCCACCAGCAGCAGGCGATCGTCGTCATCTGCCTGGTGCTCGGCCTGTGGCTGACCGGCAAGAGCATCTACCAGCTGACCGGCTGACCACCTGACCGCCCGACCGCCCGACCGCCCGACCGATCGGCTCGCACCACAGATGACGTTCCGGATGTGCGGAGGTGCGTGCGCGGTGCTGGAATGGGCTTAGGCGACGTCCCTCCTGCCCACCGCGTGCCGGAGCCGGTGCCCGCGGACCAGCGGCCGGCGCGACGTCTTCCCTCCCCCAGCGCGACAGGAGCAGCCATGAGCAGCGAGGTCGAGGAATCAGGCGGGCTCGGCGACATCGGCGACATCGACGACATGGGTCCGGTGGACTACGTCGTGATCGAGTTCCCGGGCAACCGGATGACCGGCAAGGGACTCCCCATGCTCGTCGATCTCGTCGAGCGCGGCATCATCCGCATCTTCGACCTGGTCTTCGTCCGCAAGGACCTGGACGGTTCGGTGACGGCGGTGGAGCTGACCAACTTCGGTGACGAGGTCGACCTCTCGGTCTTCGAAGGAGCCTCGTCCGGCCTGCTGGACCAGAGCGACATCGACGACGCGGGCGTCGCGCTGGAACCGGGGAACTCGGCGGGGATCATCGTGTACGAGAACACGTGGGCGGCGCCGTTCGCCCGCGAACTGCGGCGCGGAGGCGCACAGCTCGTGGCCGCCGGCCGGATTCCCGTGCAGGCGCTGCTCGCCTCGCTGGAGGCCACGGAGGTACGGCCCGACGACGAATGAGGACGTGACCGCAGCCCTGCTTCACCGCACCCCTGGAGATGAGCACCATGCCCGGACTTCTTCGCGGAGTCGCCCGTACGGCCGTCGTCGCCGGCACCGCAACCGCCGTGTCCAACCGGGTGTCCCGGCGGCAGGCGGGCCGTTGGGCGCAGCAAGAGGCGCCGCAGGCCGAGGCCGCGCCGCCGCCCCCGCCCCCGCCTCCTCCCCCGGCCCCTGCCCCGGCCGCCGATGACATGAGCACCAGGATCGACCAGCTCAAGCAGCTCAGCGCCCTCAAGGAACAGGGAGTGCTGACCGAGGAGGAATTCGCCGAGCAGAAGCGCCGGCTCCTCGGCTGACAGAGCACCCTGTGCCGGACTCACCGGTGAGGGACGGGGGAGGGAAGGAACGGCCCCATGACGCAGCCGACGCAGCCGGGTCCGAATCCGGTTCCGAACCAGGGTCCGGGTCCGCAGCCGCCTTCGCGGCCCGCGGAAGCCCAGAGGCTCGGCGAGCTGATCCGGACTCCCGGATACCGCAAGACGCTTGTGTTCTGCGGACTCATCGGCATCCCGGTCTCTCTGGCCGCGTTCTGGTTCCTCGCCGGGCTCCAGAAACTGGAGGGTCTGGTCTGGGTGGACCTCCCGCACGCCCTCGGCCACGAAACTCCGCCGTGGTGGTGGCCCCTGCCGCTCCTGCTCCTGTCGGGTGTCTGCGTCGGGCAGATCGTCACCCGGTTCCCCGGGGCCGGCGGGCACATCCCCGCTTCCGGCCTACACGCGGGCGGTCCCGGAGCCGCAGCCCTGCCCGGAGTGATCCTCGCGGCCGTGTTCAGTCTCCCGCTCGGCGCCACGCTCGGCCCCGAGGCCCCGCTCATCGCGCTGGGCGGCGGGCTCGCGATCGCGCTGCGGCACCTCACCGGCACGCCGGAGACGCCGATGAGCACCGCGCTGCTGGGCGCGGCCGGATCCGCCGCGGCCATCGCCACCATCTTCGGCAATCCGCTGATCGGCGCGGTGCTGCTCATGGAGGTCGTGGGCGTGGGAGGACCCCAGCTGTTCGCCGTGATGCTGCCCGCGCTGCTGTCGAGCGGCATCGGCTCGCTCGTGTTCACCGGGTTCGGCCGCTGGACGGGACTGAAGACCGGTGACCTGTCGCTGAAGCACTCGGGCACGCAGTACCCCCGCCTGGACGCCGGTGACGTGCTCTGGTCGATCCTCATCGCCGCGGCCCTCGCGGTCGGCGTCCACCTGGTCCAGTACGGCGGACGGCTGACCGCCGTCCACGTCGCCAAACGGCCGCTGACCGTCACCGCCCTCTGCGCGCTCGCCGCCGGCGTCTGCGCCGCCGCCTACTCCCTGGGCACCGGCCGCTCTCCCGTGGACGTGGCCTCCTCGGGCCAGGCCACGATGGCCCAGCTGGCCGGCGACCCGCACGCCTGGGGCGTGGGCGCGCTGATCGCCGTGCTCCTCTGCAAGGGCGCGGCCTTCTCCCTGTGCCTGGGCAGCCTGCGGGGCGGTCCCGTCTTCCCGTCGCTGTTCCTCGGCGCCGCCGCAGGCGTGCTCTGCTCGCCGCTGCCCGGATTCGGTGTCGGCGCCGGGCTGGCGGCCGGCATGGCCGCCGCCACCGTGAGCGCGCTGCGTCTGCCGGTCAGCAGCGTGGTGCTCGTGGTGCTCGTGCTGGGCAGCACCGAGTTGATCCCGGTGGCGATCCTCGCCACGGTCGTGGCGCTCGTGACGCTCGAGCTCCTGCCGCCCGGCCCGGCGATCCCGCCCGTCGGCCGCATGCCCCGCCCCGCGGCGCCGGCCCCGTAGCGGCCCGCCGGGCCGACTCCGCGGCGTGCAGACTGCGTGTATGGCAACCCTGAACGGCTCCCCCGCCTCCCCCGAGGCCCTCCAGGCACTCGCACTGACCAATTACGGCCATTTCACCACCATGCGGGTGGAGGACGGCGGGGTGAAGGGGCTGGCCCTGCACCTGGCCCGGCTGGTCGCGGACTGCCGTGCGGTGTTCGGGGCGGAGCTGGATGACGAGTGGGTGCGTGAGTGCGTACGGAGGGAAGCCGGCGGGCGGGCCGGGGCGCTCATGGTGCGGGTCACGGTCTTCGACCCCGAGCTGGAGCTCACGGCCCCCGACCGTACGGGGCGGCCGGGCGTGCTGGTGACGACCCGGCCGGCCGCCGCGGGCGCCGCCGACCGGCCGCTGCCGGCGCTGCGCGTGCAGCGGCTCCCCTTCCGGCGCGACATGCCGTCGGTGAAGCACGTGGCGCTGTTCGGGCAGTTGCGGCTGCGGCGTGCGGCCCGGCTCGCCGGCTTCGACGACGTGCTGTTCACCGGTGCGGACGGGCTGGTCTCCGAGGGCTGCACGTGGAACATCGGCTTCGTGGACGAGGCCGGGACCGTGGTCTGGCCGGAGGCCGAGGTACTGCCCGGAACGACGATGCGGCTGCTCCGGGCCGCGGGAGCCGCGCATGTCACGGCTCCGGTGACGGACGCCCGGCTGCGCTCGATGCGGGCGGCGTTCGCGACGAGCACGGGCTTCGGCGTACGGGCGCTGGCGGCGGTCGACGACATGGGGCTGCGCCCCGACGACCCGGTGGTCGGCGCACTGAGGGAGTCCTGGGCGGCCGTACCGCCGGACCGCCTGTAGCGGGCCGTGAAGGCGTGCGGTCGCCGGTGGCGGCCGGCTCGCCTGCGGACCCGTACGGCGGGGCAGGCCGGTCTCGCAGACACCCGGGGGACGGACACCCCACGGCCCGTCAGCGGTGGTCCATGCCGGAGAGCTCGAAGACCGTCGTGACGGTCTGCCGGTCGATGAGGCGCGCGAGCCGCCGGAGCGGGTCCGAGCCTTCCGTCACGGTGCCCAGGGACAGGCTCGCGTGGACGCCCCGCTCGAACAGGTGCCACAGCGCCGGGTTCTCCGCGAAGACCCGCGGATCGACCTCCAGCCGATGGCCGTCGAGGTCCCTCAGGACCAGGCGCTGCGCGACGCCGTCGTGCCAGGCGACCGAGACGAGCCGGTCGGTGTGGACCCGGCGGCGGTGGAGCAGTCCCCGGGTCGTGAGCAGGCCCGGGACGGCACGGACCCGGGTGGGCCACAGGACGGCGAACAGCGTCAGGCCGAGGGCCGTCCACAGGAGCACGCGCTGCCAGTGGGTACAGCCGTCCGCCGCGTCGACGGCGACGAGCAGTCCCGGGAACAGTACGGCGATGCCGGCTGCGGCCCGCGCGTCTCCCCGCCAGTTGCGGTCCTCCACGTGCTTCGGTCGGGGCATGCGGTCCATGGAACGCCGGCGGGCGGGCACCGGACCGCTTCGCTGACGCTCTTCTGACGCCGGAAAAGCAGACCCTGACGTCTCGCTGACGCACACGAGCGGGAACCGTATGAAACGCATCAAAAGGCCGTTGCCGTCCGATACGGCGCCGGGCTGCGCGGGCACTGTGGAGGTGGCGGAGCACCGCCCCCACCGGGAGAATCGGAGACATGGTCCATGGACGCTGAGAACGTGGTCGGGCTGGTCATCGCCCTCGCTCTGCTCGGCTATCTCATCGCGGCCCTGATCAAGCCCGAGAAGTTCTGACCCCGAGGGGTTGCGACAAGGTTCCGACCCGAATCGAGACCATCGTGTCCGGACGGGAGGCAGCACATGTCCGGGTATCGACTCCACGACCGCCTCGCCCTGATCGCGGCCCTCGTGGTCCCCTTCCTCGTGGCGCTCGCGCTCGTGCCCTTCCGTACGGACCTCTCGGCGACCAACGCCGCCCTGGTCCTGGTCGTCGCCGTGGTCGCGGTGGCCGCGCTCGGCACCCGGGTGGCCGGGGCACTCGCCGCGCTGTCGGCCGCCGCCTGGTTCGACTTCTTCCTGACCCGCCCGTACGGCCGCTTCACGATCACCGGCGGTGAGGACGTCCAGACGGCCGCTCTCCTGCTGATCGTCGGCCTGATCGTCTCCCAGCTGGCCGTCCGCGCACGCCGCCTCCAGGGCGCCGTGACCACCGACGCCTCTCACCTTTCCCAGCTGGAGGGCACGGCCCGGCTCGCCGAGGGCGGAGACGCTCCCCAGGCCGTCGTCGAGCACGTGCGGCACGAGCTCATCGGTCTGCTGGACCTGCGCGGCTGCCGCTTCGAGTACGGGTCCCTCATCGGGCACCTCCCGCGGTTGGAGCACGACGGCACCCTGTGGCTCGGCCACGGCACGGGGGAGACCGAGGCCACGTACTGGCCCGACCGGTGGCCGGACGGCGAGACCGAGCTGCGCGCCGTCGGCGGCGGGCACTACTACGGCCGCTTCGTCCTCGACCCGGTGCCGGGACCGCTGCCCTCGGAGCAGGCCCGGCTCGTCGCCGTCGCCCTCGCCGCACAGGCCGGAGCCGCCCTGGACACGGCCGGCCTGGCCCGCTGAGGGGCCCGTACCCGGGCCGCCCCGGCCCTTGGCGCACCATGCCGCAAAGCCCCCGGGACGTTTCTGCGTCAGGGCGGCATCAAGAGATCCGGCCTGCCCGTATGGAGCCCGTCAAGAGGTCTTAACGCGGGGCTGAGCTCGCGGTTTGCTCTACATCGGCCGGTCTGGCCGAAATCCATTTCATCACTTCATCCAGGAGCTCACGATGGCCGATCTGGCCTTCGTCGTCACCACGGTCGCGGTCTTCGCACTGGTGGCTCTCATCGCCCGAGGGGTGGCCAAGCTGTGACCGCCGAGAACATCGTCGGCCTCGTAGTGGCCGTCTCCCTTCTGGGTTACCTCGTCCTCGCCCTCGTGTACCCGGAGAGGTTCTGAGTACTGATATGAGCCCCGTAACCGCTGGTGTGCTCCAGCTGCTCGCGCTCGTCGCCGCGCTGGCGCTGGCATACCGTCCGCTCGGCGACCACATGGCCCGGGTCTACTCCTCCGAGAAGCACTACCGCCCGGAGAAGTGGATCTACAAGGCCATCGTCGCCAACCCGTCGGCCGAGATGCGCTGGCCCGCGTACCTGCGCGGCGTCCTCGCCTTCTCCGCAGTGAGCCTCCTCTTCCTCTACGCCCTGCAGCGCGCCCAGGGCGTCCTGCCCGGCTCGCTGGGCTTCTCCGCGATCGATCCCGACCAGGCGTTCAACACCGCCGCCTCCTTCGTCGCGAACACCAACTGGCAGTCGTACTCTGGCGAGCAGGCCATGGGCCACGTCGTGCAGACCGGCGGCCTCGCCGTGCAGAACTTCGTCTCGGCCGCGGTCGGCATGGCCGTCGCCGTGGCCCTCGTACGGGGCTTCGCGCGCTCCCGCACCGGCGAACTCGGCAACTTCTGGTCCGACCTGGTGCGCGGCACCGTACGGATCCTGCTGCCGATCTCCGTGATCGGCGCGATCGTCCTGGTCGCCTGCGGCGCCGTCCAGAACTTCGCCGGGATCCACGAGGTCGGCCAGTTCATGGGCGGCACGCAGCAGTGGAACGGCGGGGCGGTGGCCTCGCAGGAGGTCATCAAGGAGCTGGGCACCAACGGCGGCGGCTACTTCAACGCCAACTCCGCCCACCCCTTCGAGAACCCCACCCCCTTCTCGAACCTCTTCGAGATCTTCCTGATCCTGCTCATCCCCTTCGCGCTGACCCGCACCTTCGGCCGCATGGTCGGCAGCCTGCGCCAGGGCTACGCGCTCCTCGCGACGATGGCGACGATCTGGCTCGGGTTCACCGCGCTGATGATGTGGACCGAGTTCGCCCACCACGGCCCGGCCTTCGACATCGCCGGCGGGGCGATGGAGGGCAAGGAGACGCGCTTCGGCATCGGCGGCTCCGCGATCTTCTCGGTCGCCACCACGCTGACCTCGACGGGTGCGGTCAACTCCTTCCACTCCTCCTACACCGGTCTCGGCGGCGGCATCCAGCTCCTCGGCATGCAGCTGGGCGAGATCGCGCCCGGAGGCGTCGGCTCCGGTCTCTACGGCATGCTGATCATGGCGATCATCGCGGTGTTCATCGCTGGTCTGATGGTCGGGCGGACGCCGGAGTACCTGGGCAAGAAGATCGGCACCCGCCAGATCAAGCTGGCCGCCTGCTACATCCTCATCACCCCGGCGCTCGTGCTCTGCTTCACCGCCGCCGCCATGGCGCTCCCGACGCCCGGCAACTCGATGGCGAACCCGGGTGCGCACGGTTTCTCGGAGATCCTGTACGCCTACACCTCGGGCGCGAACAACAACGGCTCGGCGTTCGCGGGCCTGAACGCCGACACGCAGTGGTTCAACAGCACCATCGGCATCGCGATGCTGCTGGGCCGTTTCCTGCCGATGGTGTTCGTCCTCGCCCTGGCCGGCTCGCTCGCCGAGCAGGCCCCGGTCCCCGAGACCGCGGGCACCCTGCGCACCGACAAGCCGCTCTACGCGGGCCTCCTCGTCGGCACGATCCTCATCATCACCGGCCTCACCTACTTCCCCGCCCTCGCGCTGGGTCCGCTCGCTGAAGGGCTCGCCTCATGAGCACCATCACCCCCACCCGTGCCCCGCACGAAGACCTGCCCACCGGGCACAAGCCCTCGGCAGGGCGCGTCGGCGGCGGACTGTTCGATCCCAAGGCACTGCTGAAGTCCTTCCCCGACGCGGTGAGGAAGCTCGACCCGCGCATCATGATCAAGTCGCCGGTCATGTTCGTGGTCCTCGTGGGGTCGGTGGTCACCACCGTCCTCGCGTGTCTGGACCCGACGGACTGGTTCGGCTGGGCGATCACCGCCTGGCTGTGGCTGACCACCGTCTTCGCGAACCTCGCGGAGGCGGTGGCAGAGGGCCGCGGCAAGGCACAGGCCGACACCCTGCGCAAGGCCAAGACCGACACCGTGGCCCGCCGCCTGACCGACTCCGGCGAGGAGCAGGTCCCGGGGACGGACCTCCGTATCGGCGACCTGGTGGTCTGCGAGGCCGGTGACATCATCCCGGGCGACGGTGATGTCGTGGAGGGCGTCGCCTCGGTCGACGAGTCCGCCATCACGGGTGAATCGGCGCCGGTGATCCGCGAGTCGGGCGGTGACCGCAGTGCGGTGACCGGCGGTACGAAGGTCCTCTCGGACCGGATCGTCGTGAAGATCACGACGAAGCCCGGCGAGACCTTCATCGACCGCATGATCGCGCTCGTCGAGGGCGCGGCACGGCAGAAGACGCCGAACGAGATCGCCCTCAACATCCTTCTCGCCTCGTTGACCATCGTCTTCCTGCTCGCCGTGGTCACCCTGCAGCCGTTCGCGATCTACGCGGGCGCCAAGCAGTCGATGATCGTGCTGACCGCGCTGCTGGTCTGCCTGATCCCGACCACGATCGGCGCACTCCTCTCGGCCATCGGCATCGCCGGCATGGACCGGCTCGTCCAGCGCAACGTCCTGGCCATGTCGGGGCGTGCGGTCGAGGCCGCCGGCGACGTGTCGACCCTGCTGCTCGACAAGACGGGCACGATCACCCTCGGCAACCGCCAGGCCGCCGAGTTCGTCCCGGTCAAGGGGACGACGGAGGCCGAACTGGCCGATGCCGCGCAGCTGTCGTCGCTGGCCGACGAAACCCCCGAGGGCCGCTCCATCGTCGTCCTGGCGAAGGAGAAGTACGGGCTGCGCGAGCGGCACCAGGGCGAGCTGTCGCATGCCGAGTGGATCGCCTTCACCGCCCAGACCCGCATGTCGGGCGTGGACGTGGACGGCCGCAAGACCCGCAAGGGCGCTGCCGGTTCGGTCATCACCTGGGTCAAGGAACAGGGCGGCCGGGTCGCCGACGACGCGGACCTCCTCGCCGATCTGATCTCCGAGGCGGGTGGCACGCCGCTCCTCGTGGCCGTCGACGACGAGAAGGGTGCCCGGATCCTCGGTGTCATCCACCTCAAGGACGTCGTCAAGGAGGGCATGCGCGAGCGGTTCGGCGAACTGCGCCGCATGGGCATCAAGACGATCATGATCACGGGTGACAACCCGTTGACGGCCAAGGCGATCGCGCAGGAAGCGGGCGTCGACGACTTCCTCGCCGAGGCCACCCCCGAGGACAAGATGGCCCTCATCAAGCGGGAGCAGGCCGGCGGCAAGCTCGTCGCGATGACGGGCGACGGCACGAACGACGCCCCGGCCCTCGCGCAGGCGGACGTCGGCGTGGCGATGAACACGGGCACCTCGGCCGCCAAGGAGGCCGGGAACATGGTGGACCTGGACTCCAACCCCACCAAGCTCATCGAGATCGTCGAGATCGGCAAGCAGCTCCTCATCACCCGGGGCGCCCTGACCACGTTCTCCATCGCCAACGACGTCGCCAAGTACTTCGCGATCATCCCGGCCATGTTCGCCGTGGTCTACCCGGGCCTCGACAAGCTCAACGTCATGGGCCTGCACTCGCCGAACTCCGCGATCCTGTCCGCGGTCATCTTCAACGCGCTGATCATCATCGCGCTGGTGCCGCTCGCCCTGAAGGGCGTGCGGTACAAGCCGACCAGCGCCGACAAGATGCTCCGCCGCAACCTGGGCATCTACGGACTCGGCGGCCTCATCGCCCCGTTCATCGGCATCAAGCTCATCGACATGCTCATCACCCTCATCCCCGGAATCGGCTGATCCCATGAACAACTCTGTAGGCAACACCGCACGGTTGCTCGGGGCAGGCCTGCGGGCCCTGCTGGTCCTCACGGTCATCTGCGGCGTCATCTACCCGCTCGCCGTGACCGGGATCGCCCAGGCCCTGATCAACAACAAGGCCAACGGTTCCGAGATCAAGGACAAGAGCGGCCAGGTCATCGGATCCTCCCTCATCGGCCAGACGTACAACCTGCCCAAGCAGAACCCCGACGACCCCGAGGAGGCGGCCGAGCCGGACCTGAAGTGGTTCCAGCCGCGCCCCTCCAACGGCCTCGGCTCCAACAGCGTCAACACCCAGTACTCCCTGATCCTGTCCGGCGCCACCAACAAGGCGGGCGACAACCCGGACCTGATCAAGCTGGTCACCGACGCCAAGGACGCCGTGATCGCGGACAACTCCACGGCCACGTACAAGGTCAAGCCCTCCGAGGTGCCGGCCGACGCCGTCACCTCCTCCGGCTCCGGCCTCGACCCGAACATCTCCCCGGAGTACGCGAAGATCCAGGTCCACCGGGTGGCGGAGCAGAACCACCTCGACGTCCGGCAGGTCGAGAAGCTCGTCCAGGACAACACCGCCGGCCGCACCCTCGGCTTCATGGGCGAGCCCCGTGTCAACGTCCTGGAGCTGAACACCGCGCTCAAGGCACTGACCAAGAGCTGATGGCCGTCCCGCTCACCCGGACGGGGATCCGGTGGGGCGCGGGAGCTCCGCGCCCCACCGGGTCCTTGTCCGACCGCGACGAAGAAAGGCTGTACACCCCATGACCCGGGTGCTCGTGGTGGAGGACGATCCGCAGCTCGTACGTGCCCTGAAGATCAATCTTCAGGCGCGCAAGTTCGAGGTGGCGGAAGCCGGTGACGGCCGCGCTGCCATCCGGCTCGCCGCCGACCGCAAACCGGACGTCATCCTCCTGGACCTCGGCCTGCCGGACATGGACGGCGTCGACGTGATCAGGAGCGTCCGCGGCTGGAGCCGGGTTCCGATCCTCGTACTGTCCGCGCGCCACACCTCGGAGGAGAAGATCCGGGCCCTGGACGCCGGTGCGGACGACTACGTGACGAAGCCGTTCAGCATGGACGAGCTGCTGGCCCGGCTGCGGGCCGCCACCCGCCGGCAGGAGGACCCCGGCTCCCCCGCCGGCCCCTCCGGGATCACGACCGACGAGTTCACCGTCGATCTCGCGGCCCGGAAGGTGGTGCGCGGGGAGCGCACGGTCCGGCTGACGCCGACCGAATGGCACCTGCTGGAGCTGCTGATCGCCCACCCCGGTCATCTCGTCTCCCAGCGCAGGCTGCTGCTGGAGGTGTGGGGGCCGACGTACGCAGAGCACACCAACTACCTCCGCGTGTACATGGCCCAGTTGCGCCGCAAACTCGAAGCGGACCCCTCCCACCCCCGGTACCTGATCACCGAGCCGGGCATGGGCTACCGCTTCGAACCCTGACGGGTCACCGGACACGGTCGCCGGACACGGCATCGAAGAGAACATCGAGCGGAACGAGAAGTCGGCACCAGATGAGACGCGGAAAGCTCAGGATCTACCTCGGCTCGGCACCGGGCGTCGGCAAGACGTACGCCATGCTGTCCGAGGCACACCGCAGGATCGAGCGCGGCACCGACTGCGTCGTCGGCTTCGTCGAGCACCACCACCGGCCGCGCACCGAGGTGATGCTGCACGGCCTGGAGATGATCCCGCGACGGGAGATCGCGTACCGCGACAGCACGTTCACGGAGATGGACGTGGAGGCCCTGCTCGCGCGCGGGCCCGCCGTCGCGCTCGTGGACGAGCTCGCGCACACCAACGTCCCCGGTTCACGGAACGCCAAACGCTGGCAGGACGTCGAGGAGCTGCTGCGGGCCGGCATCGACGTCGTCACCACGGTCAACATCCAGCACCTGGAGTCGCTCGGCGACGTCGTGGAGGCGATCACCGGTGTCCGGCAGCGCGAGACCGTTCCCGACGAGGTCGTCCGGCGCGCGGACCAGATCGAGCTCGTCGACATGTCCCCGCAGGCCCTGCGCCGGCGGATGGCGCACGGCAACATCTACAAGCCCGACCGCGTCGACGCGGCCCTGTCGAACTACTTCCGGCCCGGAAATCTCACCGCGCTGCGCGAATTGGCGTTGCTGTGGGTCGCGGACCGAGTGGACGAGTACCTCCAGGAGTACCGGGGCGAGCACGACATCCGCTCCACCTGGCAGGCCCGCGAGCGCATCGTCGTGGGCCTCACGGGCGGGCCGGAGGGGCGCACGCTGATCCGGCGCGCCGCCCGTCTCGCGGAGAAGGGTGCGGGCGGTGAGGTACTCGCCGTCTACATCGCGGCCAGCGACGGCCTGTCCTCGGCCTCCCCCAAGGAACTGGCCGTCCAGCGCACCTTGGTCGAGGATCTCGGCGGAACCTTCCACCACGTCATAGGCGACGACGTCGCGCACGCCCTGCTCGAGTTCGCACGCGGCGTCAACGCCACGCAGATCGTCCTGGGCGTCAGCCGCCGACGGCCTTGGCAGTACGTCTTCGGGCGTGGGGTCAGTGCCACGGTGGCCGTGGAGTCGGGCCCCGACCTCGACGTCCACATGGTCACGCACGACGCCGCGGCCCGGGGGCGGCGCAGCCTGCCGGTCGCGCGCGGCGCCCGGCTGGGCCGCTCGCGCCTCATCTGGGGCTGGCTGACCGGGGTCGTCGGCCCGGCGCTGCTGACGCTGCTGCTGCACGAAGTCGTCCCCGAGCTCGGGCTGGCGAACGACATGCTGCTCTTCCTCACCTTCACCGTGGCCGCCGCGCTGCTCGGCGGGCTGCTTCCCGCCCTCGCGTCGGCCGCGTTCGGCTCCCTGTTGCTGAACTACTTCTTCACGCCGCCGCTCTACCGGCTCACGATCTCCGACCCGCGCAACATCGTCGCCATCTCGATCTTCGTCGGCGTCGCCGTGTCCGTGGCCTCCGTCGTGGACCTGGCCGCCCGCCGCACCCACCAGGCCGCCCGCCTGCGCGCCGAGTCCGAGATCCTCTCCTTCCTCGCCGGAAGCGTCCTGCGCGGCGAGAACTCACTCGAAGCCCTGCTGGAGCGGCTGCGGGAGACCTTCTCGATGCAGTCGGTGACGCTGCTCGAGCGCGCGGACGAGGTGGCGCCCTGGACCGCGGCCGCCTGCGTCGGCAACCACCCGGTCAGCCGTCCCGAGGACGCCGACGTGGACATGCCGATCGGGGAGAACATGGCGCTGGCCCTCTCTGGGCGGGTCCTGCCGGCCGAGGACCGCCGCGTGCTCGGCGCCTTCGCCGCGCAGGCGGCCGTCGTGCTCGACCGCCAGCGCCTGGTCGACGAAGCGGGCAGGGCCCGGGAGCTCGCCGAGGGCAACCGGATCCGTACGGCCCTGCTCGCCGCCGTCAGCCACGACCTGCGCACCCCGCTCGCCGGAATCAAGGCCTCGGTCACCTCGCTCCGTTCCGACGACGTCGAATGGTCCGAGGACGACAAGGCCGAACTCCTGGAGGGCATCGAAGAGGGCGCCGACCGCCTCGCCGCGCTCATCGGCAACCTCCTCGACATGTCCCGGCTGAACACCGGTGTGGTGGTACCCCTGATCCGGGAGACCGACCTCGACGAGGTCGTCCCGATGGCGCTGGGCGGCGTACCCGACGACAGCGTCGAGCTCGACATCCCCGAGACCCTCCCGATGGTCGCCGTCGACCGCGGCCTCCTCGAACGGGTCGTGGCCAACATCGTCGAGAACGCCGTCAAGTACAGCCCGCACGGCCAGCCCGTCCACGTCTCCGCGAGCTCCTTGCGCGACCGCGTGGAGCTACGCGTGGTGGACCGCGGGCCGGGTGTGCCGGACGAGGCCAAGGACCGGATCTTCGAACCCTTCCAGCGCCACGGCGACGCACCCCGCGGCGCCGGGGTCGGCCTCGGCCTCGCGGTCGCCCGCGGCTTCACGGAGGCCATCGGCGGCACACTGACCGCCGAGGACACCCCGGGCGGCGGGCTCACCATGGTGCTCACCCTGCCACCGGCCGCCGACACCCCGTCACCCACCCCCGAGCTCCCGGCCTCGGCGGTCACATAGGGCTGACCGGAAGCGACCCCTGGCCTTCGACCTGAGGGGCCGGGTCGCAGGGCTAGGTCGTGTCGTCAAAGTGGCGTCGGCCGCCCGAAAGGGCGGGGCCGGCGGGGCCTGGTGCGTGCGATCGCAAGGCGGAGGAGGGAATCGACGCGGAGCGTCGGTGACCGACGACAACGCGGCGAGCGTG
>NZ_JBHYXN010000033.1:0-34101 GCF_042752335.1 Streptomyces sp. NPDC059355
GGCTCAAGCCGGGCCCACTGGCCGTTCGTCAGATCTCCACGTCCCACAAGACGTGATCATGAACGAACAAGATCCACTTTCGCAACAGACCCTAGGCGGACACCCCCTGGTTCCAGGGGATGTTGAGCCACGGACTGCCCGGATCGCTCATCAGGGCCTGGTGGGTGGCGGCCATGTCGGTGTACCAGTGCCCGTACTCCTCCTCGTCGAACTGGAGGCAGCGTCCCAGGACGAAGCCGGCGGAGAGATCCTCCCAGGAGCGGTACGAGAGCCGGCAGGCCCTCCCGGCCCGGATGACGGCGTCCTCGGCCTCCTGGAGCGTGCACAGGCGGGCGCCGAGCCCCCAGCGGGCCATCTGGGAAGCCCGCCCGTAGTCCCAGGCCTCGACGGACCGGACGAACCTGCCCTCGCCGAGGATCCCGTCGGCCCGGAAGCGCTGCTCGTAGCGCGCGATGCGGCCGATGACCCGCTGCACGCCGGCGACTTCCCCCTCCACCTCCGCCGCGGAGCGGGGCCGGGCGACGGTGACGCCTTCGGGGGTGATCCGGGGCTCGGCCGCCCGTTCCGCGTTGGCCCGCAGGGTCGCCTCGGTGGCGTGCCTCCAGTGCTCGATGTCCACCGGTCCGGCGAACTCCTTGGAGAGGGCCGTGCGGATCCGCAGGGTGAACTCCCAGACCGCGCTGACCATGTCGGCCGTCAGCAGCCGCTCGGTGCCGAGCAGCCATTCCTCGCGGGTGGTGATGCCCCAGTACTCCTTGAGCTTCTCGCGCTCCTTCATGTAGCCCTCGCCGTGGTAGCCCAGGGCGTTCCAGAACAGTCCGTTGCGTACGGAGAGGTGCGCGCCGCAGGCGAGCCCGAAGGCGGCGGGGCCGCGCAGCGGGCCCCCGACGTGGAGGCCGTGGACCTTGTTCTGCTCCAGGCCGTACGAGGGGGCCCGGTCCCAGTGGGCGTTCCACACCGCGCGGTCGCCGGGGCCGGCGGGCAGGAAGGCCTCGCAGGGGCTGCCGGGGTTGACGGCCAGGTACGGAGGATCACCGGGCTCGAAATTGGCGGCGAACCAGGCGAGGCTCTGGCGGGTGAAGACCCCGTCGGCGGTCGGGGCGGGCAGCATGCCCGCCGTGTACGCCACGTAGCAACGGGCGCGGACCTGCGGGAAGTACGCGGGTTCGAGCAGGACCGAGGTGGGGTGCGCGTCGACGTATGCGCGGGCCATGGGGACGAACAGCCAGGCGCGGGCCAGGGCGTCGAAGTAGGCGGGCCAGTCGTTCCTGAGCTTGGCTTCGTACAGCTCTCGTTCTATGACGCTCGGCGCGATCCAGGTCCCCATACGGGAAACCCTAACGGGGCCCTCCGATGCCGAGCTCGGCCCATGAGCCGGCCGGGGCAGCCCCCACGCCCCCGCGGTCGGGGTCTCCGACGACGGCCGGGCGGCTTTCGCGCGCTCGCTCCGAGCCCTCCGCGAGGCGATTACTCAGGGTGAGGGCGTCACGAGGGTGCAGCACCGTCGGCGGAGCGGAAAGGGGACGTCATCCGTGCAGGTGGCAGCCTTGGGGGTGGTGATTTCAGAGATGCGCGGGCCGGTTTGCGGTTGCCGAATGTGACCGGGTGGCGGTGAGTGGACAGGGGCACACCCCCTGCCCCACGACTCTGAAACAGGAGAGAGATCTTGCACCGCATCACCCGCTACACCCTCCCCGCCGCCCTGTGCGTGACGCTGATGTCCGTGTCCCCCGGTCTGGCCGGTGCGGCCGACACCCCGACGAAGGCGTCGGCGCCGCTGGCGAAGAAGGCCGTCCCCGGTGCCGAGGCGCTGACCGCGCAGGTGGCGTCCCTCGGGGCGGCCGGCAGCCTGATCACGCCCGTGACCAACTTCCTCGGGGAGGTACTGAAGTCGCCGGACGGGAAGCTCCCGGAGGCCGATCTGGCCGCGCACAAGCAGAAGATCGACGCGGCGCTGGCCTCCATGAAGAACACCTTCGCGGCGGCGGCCCCGGCGGCCCCGGCGGCCCCCGCCGTACCGGAGGCGGTGGCCAAGCCTCCGGCGAACGCGCCGGTGGTCACCCCGGTGGTCCTGCCGAAGCAGCCGGCGGACGAGCCGCCGGGGGCGGTGGCGAAGCCCCCGGCAGAGGCCGCGAAGCCGCCGGTTGAGGCTGCGAAGCCGCCGGTTGAGGCTGCGAAGCCTCCGGTGGAGGCTGCGAAGCCTCCGGTGGAGGCTGCGAAGCCTCCGGTGGAGGCTGCGAAGCCTCCGGTCGAGGTGCTCAAGCCGCCGGTGGAGGCCGCCAAGCCGCCGGTGGAGGTCGCGAAGCCGCCCGTCGAGGCTGCCAAACCGCCGGTCGAGGCTGCCAAGCCGCCGGTTGAGGCTGCCAAGCCGCCCGCCGTCGTTGCGCAGCCCGTCACGCTGCCGGCCGTCGCCCCGGTCGTCGCGGCGAAGCCCAAGGCCGTGGACCGCGCCCGCGTGGACCTCGTCACCGCCGCCGTCGACCACCTCAAGGCCTCCGTCGACGAAGTCGCCAAGGCCGCCGGCCCGTGCGGCTGCACCACCGACGCCAAGGCCAAGGCCACCGATGTCGTGAACGACCTCGGCACCACCGTGATGGCCCTGTTCACCGGCCTCGGCCTGCCCGGCGGCACGCCGGCCGCCGCCCCCGCCCCGGCGGAATAGGCCCCACCCGGCCCGCCTCCGCCCCCGGCGTCCCTCCGACGCCGGGGGCGGACGGCTGTCCCGTACGACCCCCCTGTGCGACCGCGCGACCGTGCGGACACCCTTGACGCGCCCCGCCCCCCGATGGACGCTCCCGGGTCTGCACACAATGGTTGACGCTGGGGGGCGGTCATGCCGGAGCGGTCTGTCCAGACGGTGGGGGAGCTACGCGCGCAGCTCGTATCGCGACGAGCGCGCTGGTCCGTCATCGAACATCTCGCCGACGAGGAGCCCGTACCCCGGCCCTCCCTCGGCCTCGAACCCGGGGCGAACCTCACGCCCGCCGAGGAGATCGGCGCCATCGACCTGCGGGCGCTCATCGGCCACGAGAGCGCCAACCCGCACCTCACCCGCCGCCGGGCCGCCCACGGCCTGCTGCCCGGCACGCCGGCGGCGGGGCCCGGAGCCCGCCCCGCCGCCGTCGACTGGCGAACCCGCTGGGGCTGGCCCTGGATCACCAAGGTCAAGGACCAGAACCCGTGCGGCTCCTGCTGGGCCTTCGGGGCCGCGGGTCTCGTCGAGTCGATGGCCCGCATCGAGCACAACGTCTGGGCGAAACGCTCGGAGGGGGACGTCCACGACGGTCTGAAGTTCACCTGCGGCCAGGGCTCCAACCCCGAGACCGCCCTCGACTGGGTCAAGGACAACGGAGGCCTCGCCGATCCCGACTGCTGGCCCTACTCCCCGCCCCCGCCCACCGTCCCGGCCGACCGCCGCGACGCCTGGCGCGCCGAGTACACGCCCAGCTGGGACCGGTCCGGCCGCACCGTCCGGATCACCGACTACGTCCGCCTCGGCGACGTCGAACAGCAGAAGGCCTGGCTCGACACCGTCGGTCCGCTCACCGCCTGCTTCGACGTGTACGACGACTTCTTCGGCCTCGGCTCCGGCGTCTACCACCGCACCAGCGACCGCCTCGCGGGCGGCCACTGCGTGCTGATCACCGGCTACGACGACGCCGCCGGCTGCTGGCTGTTCAAGAACTCCTGGGGGCCGGGCTACCACGTCGGCGGTTACGGGCGGATCGCCTACGGCGAGGTCAAGATCGACTACTGGGCCAAGTGCGGTCTGCGCGGCACCAACATCGACCCGTGGAGCAAGCGCCGCCTGCACGCCGGCAACGTCTACGAGAGCGGCAACGGCCGTGCCCACCGCAACTTCGAGCTGCTCGCCACCGCCGCGGGCGGCGGCGGCCGCCTCCAGCACTGGTGGCGCGAGGGCGATGCCCCCTTCCCGTGGGCCCGTGCCATGTCGTACGCGAACGACGCCTCGGGCCAGCCCGCCTTCACCGGCACCACGTACAACCGGAACATGGAGTCCCTGCACGTGACCACCGGCGGCCGGCTGCGCCACTGGTACTACGAGCAGTCCGCCGGCGTCTGGCGCGACGGCGGCGCCTTCGGGCCGGGCGACGCCGCGATCGGCTCGACCCCGGGGTTCATCCAGAGCGACTACGGCAAGCCGGGCAACTTCGAGGCGGTCGTCCGCACCGCCGACGGCCGCCTCAACCACTGGTGGCGGATCAACGGCGCCCCGTGGACCTGGAACGACGGCGGCCGTTTCGCCTCCGGCATCGCCCACTACGGGCCCGCCCTGGTCCAGACCCGCAGCCGCCACCTCGACCTCGTCGCCACCCGTACGGACGGCCGGATGCAGCTGTGGTGGCGCGACGACCCGAACGGCTTCGCCTGGCGCCCGGGGGAGGTCTTCGGCAGTGCGGTCACCTCCGCGCCCTGCCTGATCGAGGCCCAGTACGGGGCGGCCGACGAGGACACCGCCGGGAACTACGAGCTCTGCGCGGTCGGCGCGGGAGGCCGCGTCGAGCACTGGTGGCGGGGCAACGCCGCCGGCTCCGCCTGGAACCGCAGCGCCGTCTTCGGCCACGACGCGCTCGCCGTCACCGGGATGCTCCAGGGGAGTTTCGGGTTCAACCTGGAGGTCATCGTCCTGCGCACGGACCGGCAGCTGCAGCACTACTGGCGGGACGGAGCGGGCTGGCACGAGGGGCCGGTGATCGGCCCCGCCTGAGCCGGGAGGTCTTCGCGGGTGGAGGTACGCAACATCGCCCTCGGCGCCGGCGAGTCGTACGAGCTGCGGCTCACCGGGCGCGGGGCGCGGGGCTACGTGTGGACCTGGCAGGTGACGGGGGACGCGGACGCCGTCTCCGTCAGCGACGTGAGCGGGCCGCCGCCCCCCGCGCAGGTCCTGCCCGGCGCCCCGCTGGAGCGGACGTACGTGGTCCGGGGCCGGTGTCCCGGCGGCCGCGCCCGGATCCGCTTCGCGCAGGTCCGGCCGCCGTACCCGCAGGAGGCCCCGTACGACGAGTTCGTCCTGGAAGTGGAGGTCACGGCCGCGGCCGACGGGGACTGAGCGCCCAGTGCTGCACGGCCTCCAGCGGGCCCCGCTCGAAACGGCGCAGCCAGAGCCGTGAGGCGGCGACCAGGACGAGGCTCACCCCCGCCCACAGGCCCATCACCCACCAGGGCCCGCTGCCGCCGAGCCGGTCGGCGAGCCCCAGCCCGATGCCGTAGCAGAGCAGCATGCAGAGCAGGTTCTGGCCGACGTAGCAGGAGAGGGCGGTGCGCCCGACGGAGCCGAGGGCGCCGGCCCCCGGGACCCGGAAGCGGTCCAGGGCGCAGCCGATCAGGCCGATGTACCCGACGGCGATCAGCGGGGCGATGCCGTAGCGCCCCAGGACGAAGAAGTCGTGGCCGCCGAGCGCGGCGGCGGCGCCCAGCGGCAGCCCGATGCCGAGTCCCCACGCGGCCATCCGGACCCGGATCCGGCGCCCCTCGGCGCCCGCCGCGAAGGCGCCCGCGCGGTGCAGCCGGACGCCGAGGAGGAAGAGGCAGACCAGGAGTCCGAAGGTGAAGACGGGTTCGATGCGCAGGGCGAGGGCGTGGTCGAGCCGGAAGGAGACCTGGTCGAGGTAGCCGCCGTGGGCGTACAGCCGGGCCGCGGCGGGATCCGGGGTCCGGGGCCCGGAGTCCGTCTTGGCCAGGTCCCCGAGCGTCACGAGGCATATCAGGGCCAGGTGCAGTCCGCCCGAGGTCCACAGCGCGACCCGCCGCGCCTTCTCGGAGCGGGCCAGCAGCCGGGCCACCAGCAGGGCGGTGACGGCGTACCCCATCAGCACGTCCCAGGCGAAGATCAGGACGAAGTGAAGGGTCCCCTCCAGGAAGAGGAACGCGGCCCGCCGCGGATAGCGCCCGGGCCACGGCTCGCCGCGGCGTGCGGCGGAGTCGTACTGGATGGCCAGGCCCACCCCGAACAGGATCGTCAGCAGGGAGAGGAACTTCCCGTCGGCGAGGAAGCGGAAGACCGTCTCGGCGATGTTCGCGGCCGTGGGGTCGGCGAGCGGGTCGGGCGTGTCCAGGCCGCCGTTCAGTACGCCCCACTCGGAGCCGGGCGACGCGAAGATCCAGACATTGGTCATGAGCGTGCCGAGGATGGCGGCACCGCGCAGGACGTCGAGGAGGGGCAGTCGGGTCGCGGTCGCTCCGGGGGCGGCGAGGGTCGTGTGGGCCATGACCTCAGCGTCCCGGGGTGCGGGACCCGTTGCGTCCTGCGGCCGGACGAAGCCCCGGTACATCCTTCGTTGCAGCCGTGCGGGACCGCCGTCCACATCCCGGACGGGGCGACCGGTGCACCCTTCATGTATCTATCCTGTGCGCATGCCGCCAGCCGCACCCCCCGCCGCCACCGCCACCGCGCGAGCCGCCGTCCCCGCCGCCGAGCGCGTGTACCGACACGTCAAGCAGGCCGTGCTGGTCGACCGCCGCTACGAGGGCGGAACCCTCCTGACCGAGGGCGAACTCGCCGACGCCGTGGGGGTGTCCCGTACGCCGGTCCGCGAGGCGCTGCTGCGTCTGGAGACCGAGGGGCTGCTGAAGCTGTACCCGAAGAAGGGCGCGCTGGTGCTTCCGGTCTCCGCGCAGGAGATCGCCGATGTCATAGAAACCCGGCTGCTGGTCGAGGAGTTCACCGTGCGCAGGGCGGTGCCGGCGCCGCCCGGCCTGCTGGAGCGGCTCGCCGAACTGCTGGAGGAACAGCGCCGGTACGCCGCCGAGGGCGACCTCGCGGCGATGATGGCCGCCGACCGGGGCTTCCACGCCGAGATCGTGCGCAGTGCCGGCAACGCGATCCTCTCCCGACTCTACGACCAGCTCCGCGACCGGCAGCTGCGGATGGGCGTGGCCCTGCTGCACGCGCACCCCGAGCGGGTGGAGCGGTCACTGGCCGAGCACGCGGAGATCCTGGAGGCCCTGCGGGCCGGGGACGCGGAGGCGGCGGCCGCGACCGTACGGGGCCACGTGGGCCGGGTCGAGGCGCTGGTGCGGGGGGCGGGCCGGTGAGCGGGAACGGACCGGTGAGCGGGCACGGGACGAGCGGGCACGGGACGGCGACGGGGAACGGCGTCTTCCGGGATCCTCCGGGCGGCCGGAAGGCGGTGGCCGTCTGGTCCATCGGCGTGGCCGTCTACTTCGTCGCGGTGATCTTCCGTACGAGCCTGGGCGTGGCCGGTCTGGAGGCGGCGGACCGCTTCCACGTCAACGCCTCCGCGCTCTCGACCTTCTCCATCCTCCAACTCCTGGTGTACGCGGGCATGCAGGTGCCGGTGGGGTTGATGGTGGACCGGCTCGGCACCAAGAAGGTGCTGACGCTGGGCGCGGTCCTGTTCACGGCCGGCCAGCTCGGCTTCGCGCTCTCGCCCTCGTACGGGATGGCCCTCGCGGCCCGCGCCCTGCTGGGCTGCGGCGACGCGATGACCTTCATCTCCGTGCTGCGGCTGGGCACCCGGTGGTTCCCGGCCCGGCGCGGCCCGCTGACGGCGCAGCTGGCGGGGCTGGTCGGCATGGCCGGCAACCTGGTCTCCACGCTGGTGCTGGCCCCGGTCCTGCACGGGGTCGGATGGGTACAGGCGTTCGCGGGCAGTGCGGTGGCGGGCGTGGTCGTGCTGATCCCGCTGGTGCTCTTCCTGAAGGACCACCCGGAAGGCCACGAACCACCGGCGCGCGCGGGGGGCGGGGGCTTCGTACGCCGCCAGATCCGGGACTCCTGGCAGGAACCCGGCACCCGCCTGGGCCTGTGGGTGCACTTCACCACGCAGTTCCCGGCGATGGTGTTCCTGCTGCTGTGGGGCATGCCGTTCCTGGTCGAGGACCAGGGGCTGGAGCGGACCACCGCGGCGGGGCTGCTGACCCTGGTGGTGGCCGCGAACATGGGCTTCGGCCTCGTCTACGGCCAGCTGATAGGCCGCCGCCAGTCGGCGAGGATCCCGCTGGCTCTGGGCACGGTGGCGCTCACGGCGCTGCTGTGGGCCTCGACCCTGGCCTACCCCGGCCCGCAGGCCCCGATGTGGCTCCTCGTCACCTTGTGCGTCGTCCTGGGCACCTGCGGCCCGGCCTCGATGATCGGCTTCGACTTCGCCCGCCCCGCGAACCCGCCCGACCGCCAGGGCACCGCGTCGGGGCTGACGAACATGGGCGGCTTCCTGGCCTCGATGACGACCCTGCTGGCGGTGGGCCTCCTCCTGGACGCCACCGGCGACAACTACCGGATCGCCTTCTCGTCGGTCTTCGTGGTGGAACTCCTGGGCCTGACCCAGATCCTGCGCCTGCGCCCCCGGGCCCTGGCCCGCGAACGCACCCGGGCCGCGGCCCCGGCCCGGCCCGCGTCCGTCTCCGTACCCTCCGCCGCGCCGGCGGACCCGGCCGACTCCCCGCGGCCGACGCCCGCGTAGCGACGCGCACGGCGCCGCCCCCGGAAGCACGGGCGCGGCCCGGGGCCGCTCGCACAGCGGCGTGGATCCACGTCCGGCTCCCCCGCCGGCAGGGGCCCGGCGGGACAGACCCCCGTCCAGTCCCGCCGGAGCCACCACCCCGGCGCAGCCACCGCCACCCGCACGGCACGGCCGACGAATGCAGACCCTACGGCCGCGCGACACCCCCGGATGTGCCGGACGCGCAGGGCTCGTTGATCTTGCGCGCAAGGGCCTCCCGGACCGCCCGGCGGCGGAACTCGGTGGGGCTCGTCCCGTACGCCTCCCGGAACGTCCGGCTGAACACCGAGGCGTCGGTGAAGCCCCACCGCCTCGCCACGGTGTGGACCGGGCTGGTCAGGAGCCCCGGGTCCGCGAGATCGGTCCGGCACCGCTCCAGCCGGCGCCGCCGGATCCCGGCCGCCACCGTTTCGCCCCGGTCGCGGAACAGCTGCTGGAGGTGGCGCAGCGAGATGCCGTGCCGGGCGGCGACGGCGGACGGGGTCAGCTCCGGATCGCCGAGGTTGTGGTTGACGAAGACCTCGATCCGCTCCAGCAGGGCGCGGGTGCGGGCCTCGGGCGAGAGCTCGTCCTGCGCGCCGAGATGCCGGGCCAGGCAGGCGCCGACCAGGTCGTGGGCGACCGTACCCAGCCGGTTCAGCTCCGCCGGCCCGCAGTCGGCCGCGTGCGCCGCCAGCGACCGCATGTACTGGGCGAGGATCGCCCCCATGCCGTGGCCGCCCGCGATCCGGCGGGCCAGCAGCCGTTCGACCCGGGCGCCGCGCAGCGGCATCGCATCGCGGGGGAAGGACAGGACGATCGCCCGCACCCGGCCCCCGTCCACCTCCGGGACGGCGTCCGACTCCATCGGAAGCGAGGTGTCCCAGAGCACCATGTCCCCGGTGAACAGACCCGATTCGTTCCGGTTCTGGGCGAGCGACATGGCTCCGGTGGTCACGAGCCCCAGCTGGTACTGCTCGGGATCGCTGCGCCGCACGTGGGCGGCGGTGCGCAGAGAGCGCAGCGAGCTGAACTCGAACGAGGACACCTGCACGCCGCCGAGGTCCAGGACGGACGCCTCGGCCCAGAAGTCCCGGACGCGTTCACTGCGGATCGCCGTGGGTACGAGCTCCTGCGCGATCACGTCGGTGAACCAGTCGAGCCGCTCCGACGCAGGTACCCCGGCAGCCGACATCCTTGACCACATCCCGGAAACCCCCTTCGCCCGCTCCGCGTTGCCCGCCCATGGCAGGGACGCGACAACCGCAGGAGCGGTTCTCGCCGGCGGCGCCCCGACCGCCCGCCGGGCGGCTACGAGGTCACGGCGTCACGGCGCCAGGGGTCAAGGGGCCAAGGGGTCAATGGGTCAATGGGTCACGGGGTCACGGCGAAGTGGGCCAGGATCGCGTCCGCCAGCTCGGTGTCGCCCTCGACCTTCACCCGGTCCGCGACGGCGCCCGCGCCCGCGCGGACCCGCCCCGCCGCGAGGCGTACGTACGTCTCCCAGTCCGTCGTCAGCGTCACGGCCGGGCCCAGCGAGGGCGTCCCGTCCACCGTCCCGCGCCCGTGCGCGTCCACGCGTACCGTCCGCATGAACTCCACCGGCCCGTGCACGTCGATCACGACCGCCGAGTTCGCCGGCGCCCCGGCCAGCTTGGCGACCACCTTCGGCAGCCCGGCCAGCAGGATGTCCCGCGCCACGTACGCCCCCGGCGAGTCCCAGTTCCCCGGCACGCCCAGCGCCGCCCGCAGGTCCTGCTCGTGGATCCACACGTCGAACGCCCGCAGTCGCAACGCGTGCTCCAGGGTCACCTGGTCGCCCAGCGGCCCCCGCACCATGGTGGCCGGATCCCGCTTCTCGTTCCGCAGCTGACGCGACCGACGGATGATCGTGTACTCCAGCTCCGAGGTCATCTCCGGCGCGGTGTGGTGGCGCCGGACGTCAACCTGGACCTCCATGTACCGGCTGAACTCGTCGACCACGTGCCGCAGGTCCCTCGCGACGGTGTGGATCGGCCGCGGGTCCCCCAGCTGCTCGCATTCGATGCCGATGATGTGTGACACCACATCACGGACGGACCAGCCGGGGCACGGGGTCGCCCGGTTCCACTCGCCCTCCGCCAGGGGGAGGACCAGCTCGGATATCGCCTCGATGGAGTGGGTCCACGCGTCGGCATAGGGCTGAAGGCTGGGATGCGGCTGGACGGTCAACGGGACCCCTCGCGTGCTGTTCAGTGGCGCGTTTTCTGGAAGCGTGTGGACTGCTTCCAAAACTACGCTGCCGGTGAGCACCCCGGCAGTGCTTTCGTGTGACGATCGTAGGCCCGAGTTGACGGCTTGAATGCCAGGACGGTGGTACTGTGCGCGCCTCGCTGATCCAAATCGCGGTGTCCGACGGCGAGTCGGTCGCCGCACGCAGGGCCCGAGTGGCCGATATCGTTCGGGAGCAGGCCGGGTCGGACCTGGTCGTGCTGCCCGAACTGTGGACGACGGGCGCCTTCGCCTACGAGCAGTTCGAGACCGAGGCCGAGCCGCTGGACGGTCCGACGTACGAGGCGATGTCGAAGGCGGCCGGCGACGCCGGGGTCTGGCTGCACGCGGGCTCGGTCGTGGAGCGCGCCGGCGACGGCTCCCTCTACAACACCGCCCTCGTCCTGTCCCCGACCGGCGAGCTGGCCGCCACGTACCGCAAGATCCACCGCTTCGGCTTCGACCAGGGCGAGGCCGTCCTGATGTCGGCCGGGGACTCCCTGACCACCGTCACCCTGCCGGAGCAGGTCCTCGGCATCGCCACCTGTTACGACCTGCGCTTCCCCGAGCTGTTCCGCGGCCTGGTCGACGCCGGGGCCACCACGATGGTGGTGGCCGCGGGCTGGCCTGCCCGACGCCGGGCCCACTGGACCCTGCTGAACCGGGCGCGGGCCGTCGAGGACCAGTCGTACGTGCTCGCCTGCGGGCTGGCCGGTACGCACGCGGGCGTCGAGCAGGCCGGGCACAGCCTGGTCGTGGACCCCTGGGGCGAGGTCCTGGCCGAGGCGGGCCCCGGCGAGGACGTCCTCACCGTCGACCTGGACCCGGCGAAGGTGGCCGAGACCCGCGAACAGTTCCCGGCCCTGAAGGACCGCCGCCTGCGCTGATCGCCGCCCCGGGGCCCCGCGGGCCCCGGGGTCCCGGAAGGCCCCGGTTGACGCCGGGGTTTGCGGGCAGGAGGGGGGAGCGGGCGGCGCCGGACGCCGGTTCCGCGACGAGGTGACGACGAGCGGACGAGGAGGCGGGTGCGCCGTGACGGATGACGCGGAGGACGTGCTGGAGGCCGCCCTGGAGCCGCACGAGCCCACCGTCGCGGAGATCGAGGCCCGTCGGCGAGTCCGGGACCGGGCCACCGGCATGACCCACCACGAGACGCAGGCCGCCCTGGAGGCCGTGCTCGCCGACGCCGGCGACCTGGAGTCCGGGGACGCCGCCGTCCGCGCCGGGGCCGCCGAGTGGCAGCGCATCACCGACCTCCTGCTGGACCACGGCGGCCCGTACACGCCGGACACCGACGCCTACGTCCAGGGCCAGCTCACGGCCCGCGATCACCATCGGGAGCGGCCCCGTCCTCCCGCTCCTTCTCCGCCAGCCGGATGACGCACACGGCGACCGCGATCAGCAGCGCCGCGTCCGCGTCCTCCCGGATCACGTCCACGGCGTAGGTCTCGCGGATCCGGTACCACCGGCGCGAGATCAGCGCGAGGAGCTCCCCCTCGTACTCGATCTTGAACTCCCGCTCCAGGAGCCGCCCGCTCACGTCCAGTTCGGTGCCCTCGGCCAGCGTCACGAGGTAGTGGCCCCGCAGCAGGGAGAGCCGCTTGCGGCGGATCACGGCGAGCCGGCGCTCGTCGCGCTCCAGCGTCATCGCGTCGCGCAGGCTGAACAGCTTCTCCCGCAGCGTGATCAGGATGTGCCCGTCCGGGTCCTTCAGCTCCAGGGTGTCCCGGATGCGCAGTGCCTTGCCGTCGACGAGGAAGGCGTGCCTCCCGTCCTCGTCCTCGATCCGGTAGTCGTCCCCGACGGCCAGCATTTTGTCCCGAACCAGGTATTTCATGCCCGGATCGATGCCCGCGATAGGTTGCCGCCATGCCTCTGCTCTATGTGACCGACCTGGCGTACCCGGCACGCGGCCGCCGCTACTGCGACGAGGACATCCTCCTCACCTCCCGGCTGCGCGAGCACTTCCCGCTCGCCCTGTGCCATCCGCTGGACGCGGCGGGGATGATGGCGGACTTCGACGCGGTGATCGTCCGCAACAGCGGGCCGGTCCTGCACTACCAGGAGGCGTACGACGCCTTCCGCGCGGCCGCCCTCGCCGCCGGCACCCGCGTCTACAACCCGCTCACGGGCCGCGGCGACATGGCGGGCAAGCAGTACCTCCTCGACCTCACGGCCGCCGGCCACCCCGTCATCCCCACGATCGACGACCCCGCCGACCTCGCGCTGCTGCCCGCGGTGCCCTCGTACGCGGTGAAGCCCAAGCAGGGCGCGGACTCCATAGGCCTGACCTTCACCCCGCACCCGCAGGGCCCGGCGGGGGTGAACCTGATCCAGCCGCGCATCGACTTCGCGTACGAGGTCTCCTTCTACTTCGTCGACGACGCCTTCCAGTACGCCCTTTACGCCCCGGACCCGGACCGCCGCTGGGAGCTGGAGCCGTACGAGGCCACGGCGGCCGATCTGGACTTCGCCCGCTCCTTCATCGCGTGGAACACGCTGTCGCACGGCATCCAGCGGGTGGACGCCTGCCGCGCCCCCTCCGGCGAGCTCCTGCTCGTCGAGCTGGAGGACCTGAACCCGTACCTGTCCCTGGACCTCGTGCCCCCGGAGACCCAGGAGGCTTTCATCACCGCTCTGACGCAATCCCTCCACTCCTTCCTCACGGTCTGACGACGCGTCCGATGTCAGAGGGGAATGCCACGCTTTCCCCATGGACAAGCAAACGTTCTGGATGCTGATCGACACGGCCCGTACGGAGTCCGGGCCCGACCAGGTGGCGGCGCGCGCCTCGGAGTTGCTGGCGCGCCGCCCCGGGTCCGAGATAGCCGCCGCCCAGCAGGTGCTGTGGGACCTGCTGGCGGAGTCCTACCGCAGCCCGCTCTGGGCCGCGGCGTACGTGATCAACGGCGGCTGTTCGGACGACGGCTTCGACTACTTCCGCGGCTGGCTCCTGACCCAGGGCGAGGAGGCCTTCGCCCTGGCCTTGGCCGACCCCGACTCCCTGGCGGACCACCCCGCGGTCCGCGAGGCGGCGGCGGAGGGCCTGGAGCTGTGGGACGAGGAGGCCCTCTCGATCGCCTGGACGGCGTACGAGTCGGCCACGGGCCGGGAGCTCCCGGCGGAGTCCTTCACGATCAGCTACCCCGCGCTGGACCCGTCCTGGGACTTCGACTTCGACGACACGGCGCAGACCGCCACCCGCCTGCCGCGCCTCAGCGCCCTCTTCGACCAGACGGGGCGGTGACGGCACCCGTGAGGGGGTGTTCCCGCGTGGATGGCAAGCTTGAAGCATGAACGATGCCGCCCCGGCGCACACCCCCGCGCCCCGCCGTGCCCGTCTCCGCGCTCCCGAGCTGGTCGGGAAGGGAGGCTGGCTGAATACGGGCGGGAAGGATCTGGGTCTCGCCGAACTGCGCGGCCGGATCGTGATCCTCGATTTCTGGACCTTCTGCTGCATCAACTGCCTGCACGTCCTGGACGAGCTGCGCGAGCTGGAGGAGAAGCACCGCGACACCGTCGTGATCATCGGCGTCCACTCGCCGAAGTTCGTGCACGAGGCGGAGCACGCGGCCGTCGTCGACGCCGTCGAGCGGTACGAGGTGCACCACCCCGTCCTCGACGACCCCGAGCTGGCCACCTGGAAGCAGTACGCCGTACGGGCCTGGCCGACGCTCGTCGTCATCGACCCCGAGGGGTACATCGTCGCCCAGCACGCCGGCGAGGGGCATGCGCACGCCATCGCCCGGCTCGTGGACGAGCTCGAAGCCGAGCACGAGGCCAAGGGCACGCTGCGCCGCGGGGACGGGCCGTACGTGGCGCCCGAGCCGGTGGCCACCGACCTCCGCTTCCCCGGCAAGGCGCTGCTGCTGCCGAGCGGGAACCTCCTCGTGTCGGACTCGACGCGGCACCAGCTCGTGGAGCTGGGCCCCGACGGCGAGAACGTCGTACGCCGCATCGGCAGCGGCGAGCGCGGCTTCGGACCGGACGCCTTCAGCGAGCCCCAGGGCCTGGCCCTGCTCCCCGACGGGTCGGTCGTCGTCGCCGACACCGTCAACCACGCGCTGCGCCGCTTCGACCCCGCGACGGGCGCCGTCGAGACCGTCGCCGGGACCGGCCGCCAGTGGTGGCAGGGCTCGCCGACCTCCGGCCCGGCCCTGGAGGTGGACCTGTCCTCGCCGTGGGACGTCGCCTGGTGGCAGGGCAAGGTGTGGATCGCCATGGCGGGCGTGCACCAGCTGTGGACCTGGGATCCGGAGACCGGGACGGTCGCCGTCTCCGCCGGCACGACCAGCGAGGGCCTGCACGACGGGCCCGCGCGGGAGGCCTGGCTCGCCCAGCCCTCCGGGCTCGCGGCCGCGGGGGACCGGCTGTGGATCGCCGACTCCGAGAACAGCGCCCTGCGGTACGTGGAGCCCGGGGGCGAGGGCGGCGACGGGTACGCCGTACGGACCGCCGTCGGGACCGGCCTGTTCGACTTCGGCCACCGGGACGGCGACGCCGCCCAGGCCCTGCTCCAGCACCCGCTCGGGGTGACCGCGCTGCCCGACGGCTCGGTCGCGGTGTGCGACACGTACAACCACGCCCTGCGCCGCTTCGACCCGGCGACCGGCCAGGTCTCCACGCTCGCCACCGACCTGCGGGAGCCCAGCGACGCGGTCCTCGTCGGCGAGGACATCGTGGTCGTCGAGTCCGCCCGGCACCGGCTGACCCGGCTGCGCCTCCCGGAGGAGGCCGTACGGGTCGACGCGGTCGCGCACCGCACGCAGCGGGCCGCCACCGAGGTCGCCCCGGGCACGCTCCGGCTCGACGTGGTCTTCCAGGCGCCGACCGGCCAGAAGCTCGACACCCGCTACGGGCCGTCGACGCGGCTGCTGGTGTCCTCGACCCCGCCGGAGCTGCTGGCGGGCGGCGAGGGGACCGGGACGGACCTGTTCCGGGAGCTGGCCCTGAACCCGGAGGTCACCGAGGGCGTGCTGCACGTCTCGGCGATGGCGGCCTCGTGCGACGACGACCCGGCCAACGAGTACCCGGCCTGCCACGTGCACCAGCAGGACTGGGGCGTGCCGGTGACCGTCACGGCCGACGGCGCCACCCGGCTCCCGCTCGTGCTCGCCGGGATGGACGCCTAGGCCCGGATGGACGCCTAGGAGGAAGGGCGTCGTGCTGCCTCGGCGCCCTTCCCCGCGTCGGCGACGAGCAGGTTCGGGTCGATGCCGTTGAGGAAGGCGCCGCTGGTGACGTAGACCTTGCGGTGGCGGACCGCCACGGAGGTCGGCCCGGACAATCCGTCCTTCCCGGTCAGCACGACGGTGTGGGTGCCGTCGGGCCGGACCAGGGCGAGTCCGCTCGCGGTGGTGTTCAGCGCGGCGAGCACCGTCTCGCCGTGCCCGGCGAACGCGAAGTCGTCGATCCCCGTCAGCCCGGTGGCGTGCGTCCTGGTCTTCCCCGCGGACCCGTCCTCGTCGACCGGGATCCTCAGCAGCGTGGCCCGGTCGTAGTTCGACACCCAGACCGCGTGGCCCCGTACCTTGATGCCGTTCGCGCCGATGAAGGTGGTCGGCTCCAGCGCCGCGCCGGTGGCCCAGGCCGTCACCTCGGGCTCGGGGTCCAGGGAGATGCGCCAGACGGTGCCGAGGACGGAGTCCGCGGCGTAGATCAGCCCGAGGTGCTCGTCGAGGGCGAGGCCGTTCACGAAGCCCTTCGGGGACATGTCGACGAGCTTGGTGACCTCGCGGTCGGGGGTGATCCGGTAGATGCCGGTCTCTGCCGTTCCCGTGTTGTAGCCGACGTAGAGCGTCCCGTCGCGGGTGCGGACGATCCCGCTCACGACGGCGACGCCGAGCAGGGGCGTCTGCGGGTCCGCGACATCGGGCAGGGTCGCGAGGAGCTGCTTCCCGCCGTGCCGGTCCACCCGGACCACCTGGCGGGCGATGGCCAGGGTCAGATCGGCGGAGCCGTCCGGTTCCAGGGCGATGTTCTCCGGTGTCTGACCGGCCTCGAAGTCGAAGTGCGCCACGATCCGCGGGTCCGTGAGGGAGAGCGGGGCGTCCGCGGACTTCGGCGGCTTCGGAGTGGCGGCCGCGGGGGCGGCCACGAGCAGGGCGAGGGCGATGCCCGCGGCGCCCGCGATGCGCGGCACGGGGAGGAGGCGGAACAGGCGGAACAGGCGGAGCACGGGACTCTCCTTGTCGGCCGGGAAGGACGGAACCCCAGCACAACATGACGGAGTGTCACGATACGTTCATCGCACCGCGTCGCCACCCGAGATCGACCCGCCCGGCCGAAGCCCGCGCCGCCCGGCCGAGGCCACGCCGCCCGCCCGCCCGGATCCGGCAGGCGGCACCGCCCGTACGGCGTCAGCCCTCCAGGAACGCCACCAGCGCGTTCGCGAGCAGGTACGGGTCGTCCGCACCGCACAGTTCGCGGGCGCTGTGCATCGACAGGATCGCGATGCCGATGTCCACCGTCTGGATTCCGTGCCGGGCGGCCGTGATCGGGCCGATCGTCGTCCCGCACGGCATCGAATTGTTCGATACGAACGTCTGCCACGGCACGCCGGCCCGCTCGCACGCCGCCGCGAACACCGCGCGTCCGGTGCCGTCCGTCGCGTACCGCTGGTTGACGTTGACCTTCAGGATCGGGCCGCCGTTGGCGCGCGGGTGGTGCGAGGGGTCGTGCCGCTCCGCGTAGTTGGGGTGCACGGCGTGGCCGGTGTCCGAGGACAGGCAGATGGTGCCCGCGAAGGCCCGCGCGCGGTCCTCGTACGTGCCCCCACGTGCGAAGACGGAACGTTCCAGCACGTTCCCCAGCAGCGGACCGTCCGCGCCCGTGTCCGACTGCGAGCCGTTCTCCTCGTGGTCGAACGCGGCCAGCACCGGGATGTGGTCCAGCTTGTCGGCGGTCGAGGCGGCGGCCAGCGCCGCGACGCCCGCGTGCACCGAGACCAGGTTGTCCATGCGCGGGCCGGCCACGAGCTCGCGGTCGCGCCCCAGGTACGACGGGGGCTCGATCGAGTGGACCATCAGGTCCCAGCCCGCCACCGAGCCCTGCGGCAGGCCCTCTTCCTCCTCCAGGAAGGCGATGAGGTCGCCCTCGTGGGCCTCGCCCAGGCCCCAGATCGGCTGCATGTGGCGCTGCTTGTCGAGCTTGAGCCCTTCGCTGTTGACCGACCGGTCCAGGTGCACGGCCAGCTGCGGGACGCGCAGCAGTGCGCGGTCCACGTTCACCAGCCGCTCGCTGCCGTCGCGCAGGGTCAGCCGGCCCGCCAGGCCCAGGTCCCGGTCCAGCCAGGTGTTGAGCAGGGTGCCGCCGTAGATCTCGACCGCGATCTGCCGCCAGCCCTGTGAGCCCGTGTCAGGAAGCGGCTTGACGCGCAGGTTGGGGGAGTCGGTGTGCGCGCCGACGATCCGGAACGGCATGTGCGCGGTCGCGCCCTCCGGGACGAACCAGGCGATGAGCGCGCCGCCGCGCAGGACGAACCGGCCTCCGCTGCCCGAGTCCCAGGCGTCCGTTTCCGACAACTGCCTGAAGCCTGCCTTCTCCAGCCGCTCGGCCGCATTGGCCACGGCGTGGTACGGCGACGGACTGGCCGTCAAAAAGGTCATCAGATCGTCGGTGTGGCCGCGGTCGAAGCGGGCGGGAGAGCTCATGTGGTTCACCTTAACGACGGTCGTGTTCGCCATGGTCGGACTGCGGCGGATAGCCGAAACGCCGGGACCGCGGGCCGTGTGGTCCACTTCCCGGCGGCTTGTCAGCCCGGCGGGCGCTCGAATCTGCGCTGCAGCTGCCTGCGTTCGCCCCGGGGGATGCGCGGGAGCATCTCCGGGGTCGTCGCGGAGCGCTGCGCGCGTCTCTTGCGTCCGGCGCAGAAGATACAGGCCTCACCGGGCGGCGCGTCCGGGTCGATGGGCGCGCCGGGGTGCTCGGAGCAGCCGGAGGCGTTGCGGGGCCTGGACAGCTCGCGGGCCACGATGAATGCGCGGTGGAGATCGTCCGCTATCCGGACGAACTCCTCGGCGGGGGAGGAAAAGCCCAGGTGGAAGCGGCGGTCCTCGACCGTGCGGAGGTGGTCGCGCAGGGACTGCAGCGTGTACGGAGGATCCGGTACGGGATAGCCCAGCCTGCGCTGCTCCCCCGCGGGCGGGGCGGCGGCCGCCGGGCGGGCCCCGCGCACACCCTGGGAGCGCAGCCCGAGCCGGCGCCGGTCGTTGCAGATCAGACAGCGGCCCCAGCCGTCGGGCGCCTCGGGGTCCAGGGCCCCGTTGGGGTGCTCGGAGCAGCCGGTGTAGCTCTTGGCGGGTGCGAGCCCGGCTGCGGTCTGGAAGGCGGTGTAGAGCGCATCGGCGACGGCCTCGTACTCGGCGGGGTGGGCGCCGTCGTACAGCTCCCGCAGATGGTCGCCGAGGCTGCCCAGGGCGGCCTGCAGCTCCTTGAGGGCGTACGGCCGCCCGGTCGGGACGGAGTACCCCCTGCTGTGGTTGTGCCGCTCTGCCGGACTCATGTCTACGAGCGTGCCACGAACCACCGGCAACCTGTGAATGCCGCAGGCCGGGCCCTCTGGGAGGGCCCGGCCTGCGGGTGGGTGACCGTGGAGGCTAGAACGCGGCCTCGTCGAGCTCCATCAGGGAGTTGTCGACGGCCTCGGCCAGCGCGCGGGCGACCGAGACGTTCGGCAGCACCTGCGAGGCGAAGAACTTCGCCGCCGCGATCTTGCCGGTGTAGAAGGCGACGTCCTTCGCGGGGGCGCCGGCGGCCAGCTTCTCGGCGGCCACGGCCGCACCCTTGAGCAGCAGGTAGCCGACGACGACGTCACCGGACGCCATCAGCAGGCGGGTGGTGTTCTGGCCGACCTTGTAGATGTTCTTGACGTCCTCGCCGGTGGCGGTGAGGTCGACGATCATCTGGCCGACGATACCCTCCAGGTCCACGGCGGCCTTGGCGAGCGAGTCGCGGGCACCGGCCAGCTCCTCGCCGCCGACGGCCTCGGCCAGGAACTTCTTGATCGTCTCGGAGAGGATGTTCAGCGAGGCGCCCTGGTCGCGGACGATCTTCCGGAAGAAGAAGTCCTGGCCCTGGATCGCCGTGGTGCCCTCGTAGAGGGTGTCGATCTTGGCGTCGCGGATGTACTGCTCGATCGGGTATTCCTGCAGGTAGCCGGAACCGCCGAAGGTCTGCAGCGACTGCGCGAGCTGCTCGTAGGAGCGCTCCGAGCCGTAGCCCTTCACGATCGGCAGGAGCAGGTCGTTCAGACCGATCTCGGCGGAGGCGTCCTTGCCCGCGGCCTGCTTGAGCTGGATTTCGTCCTGGACGGAGGCGGTGTACAGCACCAGGGCGCGCATGCCCTCGGCGTACGCCTTCTGCGTCATCAGCGAGCGGCGCACGTCCGGGTGGTGCGTGATGGTGACCTTGGGGGCCGTCTTGTCCATGAAGTTGGCCAGGTCCGGACCCTGCACGCGCTCCTTGGCGTACTCCAGGGCGTTCAGGTAGCCGGTCGAGAGCGTCGCGATGGCCTTCGTGCCGACCATCATGCGGGCGAACTCGATGATCATGAACATCTGGCGGATGCCGTCGTGCTTGTCACCGATCAGCCAGCCCTTGGCGGGGTGCTGGTCGCCGAAGGTCATCTCGCACGTGTTGGAGGCCTTGAGGCCCATCTTGTGCTCGACGTTCGTCGCGTAGGCGCCGTTGCGCTCGCCCAGCTCGCCGGTCTCCCAGTCGAAGTGGAACTTCGGGACGAGGAAGAGGGACAGGCCCTTGGTGCCCGGGCCGTGGCCCTCGGGGCGCGCGAGGACGTAGTGGAGGATGTTCTCCTCCATGTCGTGCTCACCGGACGTGATGAAGCGCTTCACGCCCTCGATGTGCCAGGAGCCGTCCTCCTGCTGCACGGCCTTGGTGCGGCCGGCGCCCACGTCCGAGCCGGCGTCCGGCTCGGTGAGGACCATGGTGGAGCCCCAGCGCTTCTCGACGGCTATCTGCGCGACCTTCTTCTGCGCCTCGTTGCCCTCTTCGAAGAGGATGCCGGCGAACGCCGGGCCGGAGGAGTACATCCAGATGGCCGGGTTCGAGCCGAGCAGCAGCTCCGCGTAGGCCCAGATGAGGGAGCGGGGCGAGGTGGTGCCGCCGATCTCCTCGGGCAGGCCGAGCCGCCAGTACTCGGAGTCCATGAAGGCTTCGTAGCTCTTCTTGAAGGACGCCGGGACCGGCGCGGTGTTGGTGGCCGGGTCGAAGACCGGCGGGTTGCGGTCGGCGTCCGCGAAGGAGTCGGCCAGCTCGTTCTCGGCGAGGCGGGTGATCTCGGACAGGACGCTCTTGGCGGTCTCGGTGTCCATCTCACCGAACGGTCCGGTGCCGTACAGCTTGTCGCGGCCGAGCACCTCGAAGAGGTTGAACTCGATGTCGCGGAGATTCGACTTGTAGTGCCCCATGGCGACGGCTCCGTTAAGGCTCGGGAAGACAGGTTCCTCGTACATACCAATCGGTAACGTTCATGATGCTACCCGCGGGTAATAAGAAGCAACCCCTGACGTGGGGACTGTGACCAGGGTCAAGCGGCGCACCAGCCGGCCACGGGCCGCAACCGTGGCGGGAATGCGCGTCCACGGGGTCCGGGGCGCTCGGTAGGCTTCGCCCTATGTACGGCTACGACCAGAACGTGAGCGCAGGGCAGCAGTACGCCGCCCCGCAGCAGATGGCCGGCGGGTACGGCGAGCAGCCGCTGTACCCCGAGCCCTCGCCGCCGTCGCTCGCCGACGCGGTGCGGGCCTTCACGACCGGGTCGCTGTCCGCCGAGGACTTCCAGCAGATCTTCGCCACGTCGAAGGTCTACTGCCCGCGCGGCGAGACCCCGGGCTTCCTGGCGCTGCACAACACGCAGCAGCCGGTGATCCCCATGTTCACCACGCTCAAGGAGCTCCGCCGGTACGCCGGCAAGGAGTCCAAGTACTTCGTGATCACGGGCGCCGAGGTGATCGACCTGCTGCCGACCGGCTACGGCTTCGTCCTCGACATGGAGGGCGACCACCGCATGGTCTTCGACGCGAAGGCCGTGGAGCAGATGGTCGACTACGCGATGCGCCGCATGTACGGCTGACCGAGGCCGCGGCCGGGGGGCGAACGTGCTGCGAGTGCATTTCACGGCGGAGGACCTGCTCAACGTCACGTTCGCGAGCGAGCCGCTGCCGCTGGTGGAGCTGTCGATGGCGCTGATCGCCTGGCAGCGCGTGGACGAGCAGGCGGTTTTCGGCCGCTGGCGCAGCCGCGTCAGCCGGGAATTACCGGACCGGGCGCGCCCGCTGCTCGATCTGCTGCGGCCGGACGGCGACAATCCGCAGTTCGTCGAGCCCGCCGTGCGGAGCCTGGAGGAGGGACTCGCCGCAGTACGGGACGCGGGTCCGCTGCTGACCGCCGAGCAGCTGCGCCGTACCGTCGCCCGCGCCCCCGGCCCGGCGTCCTGGCTGCGTGCGCTGTGGGGTCAGGACCGTGAGGCGTGGGATCTGCTGGACCGTGCGATCCGCTGCGCGTACGAGGCGGTCGTGGCCCCGCAGTGGCCGCGGATCCGGCAGTCCTTCAGGGCGGACGTCGCCTGGCGCACCCGGCTGCTGGCCGCCCACGGCATCAAGGCGTGCCTGGCGAGCATCCATCCGGCGGCGGCCTGGTCGGACACCGTCTTCGAGGTGGGCCTAGAGCCGGACTACGAGGTCCGGCTCGGCGGCGGCGGTCTGATGCTGATGCCCTCGGCGTTCTGGACGGGGCGCCCGCTGCTGGCCGGCCTGCAGGACGGGTCGCACGTCCTGCACTACCCGGCGATGACCCCGCTGCCACTGGTCGAGCCGGGCCGGGCGGAGGGCGCGCTGGACGCGCTGCTGGGCCGGACCCGGGCGGCCGTGCTGCACCTGCTGATCGAGCAGCGGACCACCAGCGAACTGGCCCGGGACCTGGACATCAGCCTGCCGTCGGTGTCGGAGCACACGCGCACGCTGCGCGCGGCGGGGCTCATCACGACGGAGAGGGACGGCAAGGCCGTCCTCCACTCGGCCACCGGACTGGGCGTGGACCTGCTCCACAGTACGGGCTGACGGCCGACCTTTCGGCGGTGCCCGAAAGGATCGCGGCCGGCGCCCCGGTTCCCGAACATCGGTGCTGCGGGGGGAATCCCGCTCCTACCGACAGGGAGACTGCCATGTCCGTCACGTCCTTACGCACGAAGCTCGCCGCGCTGGCGGCCACCGGGGTCATGGCGCTGGGTACGGGGGTCCTGGCGGCATCACCCGCGACGGCCTCGGACCACACGGTCGACGGGTGCCCCTCCGGGTACGGGTGCATCTACACCCCGGGCTGGGGCTCGCACACGGTGGACGTGAAGTTCAACGCCGCGGGTACCTACAACCTGAGCAACAAGAACGACTGGCGCTGGGTGCTGAACAACCAGACCGGTGGCTGGAAGTTCAAGCTGTGCACCGGGTACAACGGCACCGGCAGCTGTGAGGACATGCCGCTGGACCAGTGGCGGTGGCGGGACATCACGCCGATCAACTCGGTCGTCGTCTCGCCGTAACCGCATGACCGCATAACCGCAGGTGAGTGGCGTCGGGCCCCGGGGGGAATTCCTTCGGGGCCCCTTCTGTTCTGTGGGGTGTGGCAGGAAGTTCGAGTTTCAACTAAACTCGATGCAGAAGGAGGTTCCGACCATGCCTGCAGTGACTGTGGAGAACCCGTTGACGCTCCCCCGCGTCGCGGAGCCCGCCCAGGAGACCGCCGCCCGCAAGGTGCTGGCCGTCACGACCGCCCCGGGTGGGTTCGAGGGCGAGGGGTTCCCGGTGCGCCGCGCGTTCGCCGGGATCAACTACCAGCACCTCGACCCGTTCATCATGATGGACCAGATGGGCGAGGTGGAGTACGCGCCGGGCGAGCCCAAGGGCACCCCCTGGCACCCCCACCGCGGCTTCGAGACCGTCACGTACCTGATCGACGGAACCTTCGTCCACCAGGACAGCAACGGCGGCGGCGGCGTCATCAACGGCGGTGACACACAGTGGATGACCGCCGGCTCCGGCCTCCTGCACATCGAGGCCCCGCCGGAGTCCCTCGTCGTGTCCGGCGGGCTCTTCCACGGCCTCCAGCTGTGGGTGAACCTCCCCGCCTCGGACAAGATGATGCCCCCGCGCTACCAGGACATCGGCGGCGGCCAGGTCCAGCTGCTGTCCACCCCCGACGGCGGCGCCCTGCTCCGCGTGATCGCCGGTGAACTGGACGGCCACGCCGGCCCCGGCATCACCCACACCCCGATCACGATGATCCACGCGACCGTCACCCCGGGCGCGCAGGTCACCCTCCCGTGGCGCGAGGACTTCAACGCCCTCGCGTACGTCATGGCCGGCCGCGGCAGCGTCGGCACCGACCGGCGTCCCGTCCACACCGGTCAGACGGCGGTCTTCGGCGAGGGCGGCTCGATCACGGTGCGGGCGGACGAGTCCCAGGACGCGAACACCCCGGACCTGGAGGTCGTGCTCCTCGGCGGGCGCCCCATCCGGGAGCCGATGGCGCACTACGGGCCGTTCGTCATGAACAGCCGGCAGGAGCTCCAGCAGGCCTTCGACGACTTCCAGGCGGGCCGGCTGGGGACCATCCCCACCACCGCCCGGGAGCGCACGAAGTCGGCGGACCAGCACTCCTGACCGCACCCGGCGGACACCCGCCGGCGGCGCAGGGCCTCCGCCGGTCGCGTACGGGAGGCCCGCCACGCCGGCTACAGGCCGGCCAGGACCCCGGTGACCGGTCCGATCAGCGGCGCCACGGCGACGGTGAGCGGCGACATCACCGGGGTCCGGTCGCGCAGCGCCGCCACCCCGACCACCGGCAGGGCGCCGAGCGTGGTGCCGGCGATCCCGACCGCCCCGATGACCGGGCAGATCGCCGCCGGCAACGTCGCTACTCGGCGCGCTCGACCGCCGCGTGGCGTCTGCGGATCTCCGACACCACTCCGAACGCGGCCGCGGTGAGCGGTACGGCCAGCAGCATGCCGAGGATCCCGGCGACGCTGGCTCCGGCGGTGATGGCGAGCATGACCACCGCGGGGTGCATCTGGACCGTCCGGCTCTGGATCACGGGCTGCAGGATGTGCCCCTCCAGCAGCTGTACGGCGATCACCACGCCCACCGCCCACAGGCCGATGAACCATCCCCGTTCGGCGAAGGCGACGAGGACGGCCACCGCGCCGGAGATGAAGGCGCCCAGGTACGGGATGTACGCGCCGACGAACACCAGGGCGCCGAGGCCGACGGCGCCGGGGACGCGGAGCACGAGCAGCCCGACCGTGATGCACACGGCGTCGATCAGGGCGATGAAGGTGGTGCCGCGCATGAAGCCCTCGACGGCCTCGAAGGCACGGCGGGCCATCGCCTCGACGGTGTCGCCGGCCGCGCGGGGCGCGAGCGAGCGCAGGGTGCCGGCCGCGCGGTGCGAGTCGCGCAGGAAGAAGAACATCAACAGGAGGGCGAGGACGGAGGTGGCGATCACCTCGCCGACGACGCTGATGCCGGTGATGACGCCGGAGGCGGCCGTACCGCCGAACTTCGCCAGCAGCTCCCTGGCGTTCGAAGCCAGGTCCTCCAGGGAGGTCCCGGCGGGCCCGAAGCGGTCGGCGAGGTCCTGCCCGGCCTGCTTGAGGGAGTCGAGGATCTGGTCGCCGGTGCTGATCAGGGCGTGCACGACCACGTACCCGGCCCCGCCGAACACCGCGACCACGCCGAGGCAGGTGAGCGCGGCGGACAGCGAGGGGTGCACCCCCATCCGTACGAGGCGCCGGTGCATCGGCCCGAGCAGGGCGACTCCGAGCAGCGCGAGCAGGACGGGCGTGACGGCGGTCTTGAACGTGATGCACAGCCACACGCCGACGGCTACCACGCCGGTGACGAGCAGGGCGACCACGCACCAGGCGGCCAGCCGCCTGACCGGCGGGGGGAGCAGAGTCAGCACCCGTGCATCCAACCACGGCGTTGCGGGCGGCGTTCCGGGACGGCGTCGCGGGCGGCGTCGCGGCCGGGGCCCGGTCGTCGCTCAGCCGTCCTTGGCCTGTTCGTCCATCTCGAACCAGATCGACTTGCCCTCGCCGCGCGGGTCCACGCCCCAGGTGTCCGCCAGCATTTCCATCAGAAGGACGCCCCGGCCGCTCGACGCCATCTCGCCCGGGTGCCGCTTGTGCGGCAGCTCGTCGCTGGCGTCCGCCACCTCGATGCGCAGCCGCCGCGTCCCCAGCTCGCCCATCGCCTCCGCGACCAGCAGAGCGTCCCCGTCCGTGTGCACGAGGACGTTCGTGACCATCTCGGAGACCATGAGCACCGCCGAGTCCACCTGCTCCGCGTCCGCCCAGTCGTGCAGCAGCTCCCGGATCTGCCGGCGCGCGCCCGCGATCCGCTCCGGCTCCGCCTGCGCCACGGTCAGCATCGTGCGGCGCGCCGGTCGCGCCGGGTGCTTCGCGGGGGCCCCGTAGCCGCAGTCCGGGCCCTCCCGGCACAGCAGGACGACGGCTATGTCGTCCTCGCGCCGGTCGGCCAGCGGGCCGGTGGTGTGGTGCGAGGAGGGCCCGTGCACGGCCTGGACCAGCAGGTCGGCCAGCTTCTCCAGGCCGTCGGACCCGTGGCTCCCGTCCGCCTCGTGCGTCTCTGACTCGAGGATCGCCCGCAGCCGCGCCCAGCCCGTGTCCAGGTCGTGCCCGCCGGTCTCGATGAGCCCGTCGGTGCACAGCATCATCGTCTCGCCGTGCTCCAGCGTGAACCGCGTCGTGGGGTAGTCCGTGTCCGCGACGATGCCGAGCGGGAGGCCTCCGGCGGTCGGCCGCATCAGCACCGTGCCGTCCGTCATCCGGATCACCGGGTCGGGGTGGCCGGCGCGGGCCACCTCCAGCAGACCCGTCGCCGGGTCGCACTCCACGTACAGGCAGGTCGCGAAGCGCGGGCTGCGGAAGTCGCAGTCCTCGTACGAGTCCGTGATGCCGGCCAGGAAGCGCGAGGCGCGGGAGAGCACCGCGTCCGGCCGGTGGCCCTCGGAGGCGTACGCGCGCACCGCGATCCGCAGCTGGCCCATCAGCCCGGCGGCCCGTACGTCGTGCCCCTGGACGTCCCCGATGACCAGCGCGAACCGTCCCGAAGGGAGCGGGATCATGTCGTACCAGTCGCCGCCGACCTCCAGCCCGCCGCCGGTCGGGACGTACCGCGCGGCGATCTGCATGCCCGGGATGTCGGGGCCCAGCATGGGCATCATCGACCGTTGCAGGTCGGAGGTGAGTTCCCGCTCGGATTCGGCCACGCCTGCCCGCTGGAGGGCCTGGGCGAGCATGCGGGCCACCGTGGTCAGGACGGACCGCTCGTCCGGCGAGAAGGACACCGGGTGCTTGAACGCGGCCATCCAGGCGCCCATGGTGCGCCCGGCGACGATCAGGGGGACGAAGGCCCAGGAGGCCCGGCCGAAGCGCTGGGCGAGCGGCCAGGTGGCCGGGAACCGCCGTTTGTACTCCTCGGGGCTGGGGAGGTAGATCGCCCGCCCCGTACGGACGACCTCGGCGGCCGGGTAGTCCGTCTCCAGCCGCATGTCCGAGAAGGGGGCCTCGTCCCCGGGGCCGTGCCCGTGGTGCCCGATGATCGACAGCCGGTCCCCGGCCACCCCGAAGACCGCCAGCCCGTCGGGGCTGAAGCCGGGCATCGACAGGGAGGCGGCGACCCGCAACACCTCCGCCGTCGACCGGGCCTCGGCGAGCGCCCGACCCGCGTCCAGCAGGAAGGCCTCCCGGGAGCGCCGCCAGTCGCCGGTGATCGGGGTGTGCACGGCGGTGGTGCCCGGCTGCGGCTCGGCGATCTCCTGGATCGTGCCGATCAGCTCGTAGTCGACCCGGCCCTCGGCGGTCCGGTTCTCCACCGGCTTGGAGCGGCTGCGTACGGTCCGCAGCACCCGCCCGTCCTCGTCCATGATCCGCAGACGGGCCTCGGCGAGGGTGTCCTCCGCCACCGCGAGATTGACGATTCCGTTGATCTCGTTCCAGTCCACCGGGTGGAACCGCGACCGCACGACGACCTCGGGCAGCACGGCCGGCTCCGCGGGCAGCCCGAGCAGCCGGGCGGCCTCGCCGTCGAGGGTGACCGTCCCGGAGGCGTTGTCCCATCGCCACAGGCCCGTCGCGATGGCGGCCAGGACGTCCTCGGTGCGCACCCGGTCATCTTTACAGGTCATCCCCCGGCAGTGCCTGTTCTCGGGCGCTGCCGGGCAGGCCAGCACGGTCCCCTGCCCGGACGGTAACCTTGTGAGGGTTGAATCCACCCTGGTATCGCGAAGAACTGGATGACTGATGCATCGGTACAGGTCCCACACCTGCGGCGAGCTCCGCGCCTCTGACGTCAACGCCGACGTCCGGCTGAGCGGCTGGCTGCACAACCGTCGAGACCTGGGCGGCATCCTCTTCATCGATCTGCGCGACCACTACGGCATCACGCAGCTCGTGGCCCGCCCCGGCACCGCCGCGGCCGCCGTCCTGGACAAGCTCTCCAAGGAGACCGTCGTCCGCGTCGACGGCAAGGTCGTCTCGCGCGGCGCCGAGAACGTCAACGCCGACCTCCCCACCGGCGAGATCGAGATCGAGGCCCTTGAGGTCGAGGTGCTCGGCGCGGCCGCCCCGCTGCCCTTCACGATCAACACCGACGACGGTGTGAACGAGGAGCGGCGCCTGGAGTACCGCTTCCTCGACCTGCGCCGCGAGCGCATGCACCGCAACATCATGCTGCGCTCCGCCGTCATCGCGGCGATCCGCCACAAGATGGTGGCCCTCGGCTTCAACGAGATGGCGACCCCGATCCTCACCGCGACTTCCCCCGAGGGCGCCCGTGACTTCGTCGTCCCGTCCCGCCTGAACCCGGGCAAGTTCTACGCCCTGCCGCAGGCCCCGCAGCAGTTCAAGCAGCTGCTGATGATCTCGGGCTTCGACCGCTACTTCCAGATCGCGCCCTGCTTCCGCGACGAGGACGCCCGCGCCGACCGATCCCCGGGCGAGTTCTACCAGCTCGACGTCGAGATGTCGTTCGTCGAGCAGGAGGACGTCTTCCAGCCGATCGAGCGCCTGATGACCGAGCTCTTCACCGAGTTCGGCAACGGCCGCGAGGTCACCTCGCCGTTCCCGCGGATCCCGTTCCGCGAGTCGATGCTGAAGTACGGCAACGACAAGCCCGACCTGCGCGCCAAGCTGGAGCTCGTCGACATCACCGACGTCTTCGAGGGCTCGGAGTTCAAGGCGTTCGCCGGCAAGCACGTGCGTGCGCTGGCCGTCCCGGACACCGCCGCGCAGCCGCGCAAGTTCTTCGACGGCCTCGGCGAGTACGCGATCTCGCTCGGCGCCAAGGGCCTGGCGTGGGTCCGCGTGGGCGAGGACGGTTCGCTGACCGGCCCGATCGCCAAGTTCCTCACCGAGGAGAACGTCAAGGTCCTCACCGAGCGCCTGGGCCTGCTCCCCGGCCACGCCGTGTTCTTCGGCGCGGGCGAGTTCGAAGAGGTCTCCAAGATCATGGGCCCGGTCCGGGTCGAGGCCGCCAAGCGCGCCGGGCAGTTCGAGGAGAACGTCTTCCGGTTCTGCTGGATCGTCGACTTCCCGATGTACGAGAAGGACGAGGAGACCGGCAAGATCGACTTCTCGCACAACCCCTTCTCCATGCCGCAGGGCGGCATGAAGGACCTGGAGGAGAAGGACCCGCTCGACATTTTGGCCTGGCAGTACGACATCGTCTGCAACGGCATCGAGCTGTCCTCCGGCGCCATCCGCAACCACGAGCCCGAGGTCATGCTGAAGGCCTTCGAGATCGCGGGTTACGAGGCGGAGACCGTCGAGCGCGAGTTCGCCGGCATGCTGCGCGCCTTCCGTCTCGGCGCCCCGCCGCACGGCGGCATCGCCCCGGGCGTCGACCGCATCGTGATGCTGCTCGCCGACGAGCCGAACATCCGCGAGACCATCGCCTTCCCGCTGAACGGCAACGCGCAGGACCTGATGATGGGTGCGCCCACGGTCCTGGAGGAGTCCCGCCTGCGCGAGCTGAACATCGCGCTGCGCAAGCCGGTGGAGACGAAGGCCGCCGACGCCAAGCCGATCGCGGAGGCCGTCCACCCGGACGCCGCGCGCTGATCGCCCGCAGGTGAGACGAAGGGCCCGGGATCCATTTCGGATCCCGGGCCCTTCGTCGTGCGTGGGTGGCTGCGGGGCTCAGAAGCTCTGGAGCAGCCCCTTGGCCAGCGCGGCGGAGGTCAGCTCGGCGGGGGCCGGGCCGGCGTGGAAGAAACCGGCGTTCTCGGCGTCCAGCTTGCGCAGGAAGTCGAAGGCCTTGGCGTCGTGGTCGCCGAAGGCGACGAACTGCCAGTGCACGCCGGGTGCGGAGGCGGCGGCGTCGGCGAGGGCCTGCTTGGCGGGCCGGACGCTGTCGGGGGCGCCGTCGGTCTGGAACACGACGAGGGCGGGACCTTCGCCGCCGTCCTTCTGGTACCGCTCGACGACGGCCTCCACGGCCACGTGGTAGCTGGTGCGGCCCATGCGGCCGAGTTCGGCGTGGCGGGCTTCGACCCAGGCGTCGTCGTGGGCCTCCAGGGTCAGTTCGGCGGTGCCGTCCACGTCCGTGGAGAAGAACACGGTGTGCACGGTCGCCTCGCCGTCGAGGTGCGCGGCGAGGGCGAGGGCGTGGTCCGCGAGGTGCTGGGCGCTGCCGTCCTTGTAGAACGGGCGCATCGACCCCGACCGGTCCAGGACCAGGTACACCTTGGCCCGCGCACCGGCCTTGCCCTTGCCCCGGAGCACCTGTCCGGCGGCCTTGTAGGCCGCGGCCACTGCGGGAGCCGTCCGCTTCACGTCGGCGAGCGCGTGAGCCGGCCCGTCGGTTTCGGCGGCAGGGCCCTCGGCGTCGGCGACGCCGACGGGCTCGGGTTCGGCGACGTCGGCGACGACCTCGATGACCGGTTCGGCGACGGCCTCGGCGACCGGTTCGACCTCGGGCTCGGGCTCGGCCTCGGGCTCGACGGCGACCTCGACGGCCTCGGCGACCGGTTCGACGGCGACCTCGGGCTCGGTCTCGACGACGGCCTCGGGCTCGACGGCGATCTCGACGGCCTCGGCGGTCGGTTCGGCCTCGGGTTCGGCGGCGATCTCGACGATTTCGACGACCTCGGCGACCGGCTCGGCGGCGATCTCGGGCTCGGTCCCGACGATCACGTCGACCACCGGCTCGATCTCGGGCACGTCGGCGACCGGCTCCACCTCCGGGGTCTGTGCCTCGGCAGCCAAGGGCTCCACGACGACCTCGGGCTCCGGCTGCACCTCGGGCTCGGCCACGACCGGGGCGACCGCCTCGGCCACCGGCTCCGGCTCGGGCGTCTCCGCCTCGGCCTCGACGACCTCGGGCACAACCTCGGCTTCGACGACCTCGGCCACGACCTCGGCCACGACCTCGGCTTCGGCCACAACCTCGGCCTCGACGACCTCGGCTTCGGTCACGGCCTCGGCGGCCACGATCTCGGCCTCCGGCTCCGCGACGACCTCGGCCGCGACGACCTCGGGCTTCGCCTCGGCGGCCGGTGCATCCGGCTGGGGGCGCCGCGCCTCCGGGACCGTGGGGTCCGGCGCCGGGGCGGTGAGAAGGGTCCCCGGTTCACGGTCCCGCGGAGCGGACTGCGGGGGAACCGTGGGGTTGTCGAAGGAGGCGGCGACCAGTTCGGCCGCCACGTCCAGGGGGGTCCGTTCCGCCTGGCTCGGGACGGCGGCCGAAGTGGCGTCCGTCATCTCCGGAACCGGCTCGGCAGACCGTCCGAACACCTTGCGCAACAAGCTCCGAATACCCATGGGCCAGGCCTTTCGCATGAGTGCGTGAGTCATTTGTCCGTGCTGCGCGGATGATCCCTGCCCAGAGTGGACACGTAAGGTTATCGGCCGCTTGGCTGGAACTTCGGCAGGGGCGCCCTTCGTGGCGCCCGGCCCAACCAGCACACACCCCATCTTGCCGAACTCCCGCACCGACGTGCCCGGTTCACCAGGCGTTCATTCCGCCGCCGCCGCTTCGGCGCAACCCGCGCCTACCGTCACGGCTGGATTCGACCGACATGCTGTCGGCACCCGTGCATCTACGGAGGACACTCGTGCGCAAGCTCCTGCCGCTCATAGGCAACTCGCATGGGGGCGGCCGTTCCGCCCTCACCTGCCGCTACCGCTGCGGCGACGCCTGCTTCCACGAGGTGCCGAACAAGAGCGACAACGAGTACGTCGGCGATGTCATCGCCCGCGCCTACTCGCGCCGCTCGATGCTGCGCTCCGCCGCCGTCGTCACGGTCGCGTCCGCCGCCGGTACCGCGATCACCCTCGGCAGCAACGGCTCCTCGGCCACCGCCGCCCCCGCCGCTGCCGACGCCCAGAGCGCCGCCGCCGATGCCGCGGGTGCCCGCGGCCTGCGCTTCAAGGCCATCGCGCCGAACACCGACGACCGGGTCACCGTCCCCGAGGGCTACGAGCAGAACGTGGTCATCCGCTGGGGCGAGCCGATCGTGAAGGGCGCTCCCGGGTTCAACGCCGACAAGCAGACCGCCGCCGCCCAGGCCGGTCAGTTCGGCTACAACAACGACTTCCTCTCGCTGCTCCCGCTCGGCGGTGACTACGAGCGCCAGCAGCTGCTCGTGGCCAACCACGAGTACACCGACGAGATCCTCATGTTCAAGGGCTACGACCCGGCGAACCCGACCCGCGAGCAGGTCGAGATCGCCTGGGCCGCGCACGGTCTCGGCGTCGTCGTCGTCCAGGAGGACCACCGCAGCGGCAAGCTGACCGCGGTCAACCGCCACCAGCTGAACCGCCGCCTCACCGCGACCAGCGAGTTCAAGCTCACCGGCCCGGCCGCGGGCAGCGCCCTGGTGAAGACCTCCGTCGACGCGACCGGCACCAAGGTCCTCGGCACGCTCAACAACTGCTCCGGCGGCACCACCCCGTGGGGCACCACGCTGCACGGCGAGGAGAACTTCAACCAGTACTTCGCCAACGCCGGCCAGGTCACCGACGCCACCGAGGCCGCCCGCCTGAAGCGCTACGGCGTGACCGCCGGCGCCACCGAGCGCAAGTGGGAGCGGTTCGACAAGCGCTTCGACGTGCTCCAGGAGCCCAACGAGTCGCACCGCTTCGGCTGGGTCGTCGAGCTCGACCCGTACGACCCGCGCTCCACCCCGCGCAAGCGCACCGCGCTGGGCCGTTTCAAGCACGAGGGCGCCCAGCCCCGCCTGACCGAGGACGGCCGCCCGGTCGTCTACATGGGCGACGACGAGAAGTTCGACTACTTCTACAAGTTCGTCTCCTCGAAGCAGATGAAGAAGGGCGACTCGCGCGCGGCGAAGGAGCACAACCTCACGCTGCTCGACGAGGGCACCCTCTACGTCGCCAAGCTGACCGGTGACTCCCCGGCCGCCGAGTTCGACGGCACCGGCAAGCTCCCCTCCGACGGCCAGTTCGACGGCTCCGGCGTGTGGATCAAGCTCCTCACCTCCTCCCCCTCCGGCAATGTCTCGCACGTCGAGGGCATGACCGCCGAAGAGGTGGCCGTCTTCACGCGTCAGGCCGGCGACAAGGTGGGCGCCACCAAGATGGACCGCCCCGAGGACATCGAGCCCTCGCCGCGCACCGGCCGCGTGTACGTCGTCCTCACCAACAACAGCGACCGCGGCAAGGCCGGCAAGGCCGGAGCGGACGAGGCGAACCCGCGCAACACGAACAAGCACGGCCAGATCCTGGAGCTCGCCGAGAACTTCGACGACCCGGCCGGTGACGGCTTCGCCTGGCGCCTGTTCCTGGTCGCCGGTGACCCGAAGGACCCGTCCACGTTCTTCGCCGGCTTCCCGAAGGAGAAGGTCAGCCCGATCTCCTGCCCGGACAACGTGACCTTCGACCCGCACGGCAACCTGTGGATCTCCACGGACGGCAACCAGCTCGGCTCCCACGACGGCCTGTTCGGCGTCGCCACCGCCGGTGAGCGCCGCGGTGAGCTGAAGCAGTTCCTGACCGTCCCCCGCGGCGCCGAGACCTGCGGCCCGCTGGTCCAGGACAAGCGCGTCCTCGTCGCCGTCCAGCACCCGGGTGAGATCGACGGCGCGTCCGTCGAGAAGCCCCAGTCGGTGTGGCCCGACGGCCCCGGGAAGATCGTCCGCCCGGCGGTCGTGTCCGTCTGGCGCAAGGACGGCAAGAACATCGGTGTCTGATCCGGCCGGTGGGCGCGGTCGGCTGACCGGCTGAATGCACCATGGGCGGTGGGTGTTTCACGTGTAAAAACCACCCCCCAATGGGGGTTAAACCCCCGCAAACGCAGGGTGGTGGACCCCCGGGATAATAAATGGGAGAAAA
>NZ_JBHYXN010000033.1:34111-93136 GCF_042752335.1 Streptomyces sp. NPDC059355
CGCGGTCGCCTCCCCGGCCGACTCCCCCCTGGGCGGTGGGTGTTTCACGTGAAACACCCACCGCCCATGGGCGTTTCTCCCCCAGCTACCGCTGGGAGGTGCCCCCGGTGAATCGTTCGTCGGTCAGACGTCCCACAGGGAGCCTGAGCGTGGTCATCGCCCCGCCGTCGGGTGCGTTGGCGAAGCCCAGGGCGATGTCCAGGACCGACGCCTGGCCGACCACGATGGCCAGGCCCAGCCCGTGTCCCCGGCCGCGGCCCGGGTCTCCGGTGCGGAACCGCTGCGGGCCCTGCTCGATCAGCTCCGGCGGGTAGCCGGGCCCGTGGTCGCGTACGACCACCACCGGGCCCTCCACGGTCACCTCGACCGGCGGTTCCCCGTGCTTGTCGGCGTTGACCAGGAGGTTGGCCAGGATCCGGTCCAGCCGCCTCCGGTCGGTGAACACCACCGCGTCCCGGATGATCCGTACGGAGGCCTCCAGGCGGGCACCCGCGACGGCCCGCCGTACCGCCTCGCCGAGTTCCATCCGGGTCAGGTCGGCGTGCTCGACGCCCGATTCCAGCCGGGAGATCTCCAGCAGGTCCTCGGTGAGCAGGTGCAGGGCCTTGAGCCGGTCGTTGATCATCTCCTTGGGGCGCCCCTCCGGCAGCAGTGCGGCCGCGGCCAGCGAGCCGGTGAGCGGGGTGCGCAGCTCGTGCGCGACGTCCGCGGTGAAGCGCTTCTCCGCCTCGATCCGCTCCTGGAGCGAGCGGGCCATCGAGTCGAGTGCCTGCGCGACGTCGCGGACCTCGTCGTGGTGGCGTGGCCGTCGCCGGCTGCCGGCTCCGGTCGTGCCCTCCGTCCCGTCCCCGCCGTCCTGTTCGGTGGGGAACCCCACGCGCGCGTCCAGGTCTCCGGCGCTGATCCGGCGGGCCACGGCGGCCGTGGTGGTCAGCCGGCGGCTGATCCGGTTGGCGAGGAAGAGGCCGGCCAGCGCCACGACGCCCGCGGCGAGCGCGGCGGAGGCGAGGATCGCGGTGTCGATGTCCCGCAGCCGGTGGCGGGTGCTCTCGTACGGGAGCCAGACGGCGAGGACCTTGTCGTCGGCAGGTCCGGCGGCCCACATGACGGGCTTGCCGGCGCGCTCGCCGACCATGCTGCCGGTGCGTCCGCGGGCCACGAGTCTGCGCAGCGGCTCGGGGAGCCCGGACGGGTCCAGGGCGACGTTCACATCGCCGTGGGAGGTGCCGTACTGGTATTGGGCGAGGGCGAGGGCGTGGTCCAGGTCCCGGTCCACGTCCTTGCGGACTTCCCCGACGATCTGCCGGGCGACCACGTTGTGCACGAGGATCCCGAGGACCGCGGCGACGGCGCAGCACACGGCCGTGGTGGTCAGGGCGATCTTCCAGCGCAGACTGCTCGTCACCCGCATGGCGCCCCGGCCCCGCTCAGCCCCGGCTCGCGGAGGAGCACGGGGTGGGGCTGTCCTTCGTGCCCGGGCACTCGTCGAGGGTGAGCTGCGACAGGTTCATGATCCCGGCCTTGGGGTCCCACACGTAGTCGGAGACGGAGACCTTCTCCGGGTTCGCGGTCGGTTCGCGGACCGCCAGGTGTTCGGCGGCCACCTCCACGCCCTCAAGCACCCCGCGCCGGGACAGGATCCGGGCGATCGACCCGTCGTTCCGAACGGTGTAGACGCGCAGTTCGCTGACCCGGCCGTCGATGTCGAGGGCGGTGATCAGCTCGTCGCGGCCGTTGCCCGTCACGTCGTGCAGCACCGCGGGCCGCACCGGGCAGTCCGGACCTCCGTCCACGGCCTGTGTGCACAGCGCGAGCCGCCGCACCGCCCGGGGGTCGACGAGGCGCCCGGTTCCCTGGTCCTGGGCGGTGTCGGCGGTGATGTCGGCCCGTACGACCTCCAGCGCGTTCACGCCCCGCATGCTGAGGCCCGCGACCTTGGGCAGTCCCGGGACCACGGCGGCCGTACCGGGATTCTGGCCCGGGCCGGGCGGGTCCGGGTGGATGTCCGCCCAGAGGGTCTGCGGGGCGTGGACCGTGCCCAGGTTGCCGTCGTCGCGCAGCCCGTCCACGTCGGCGCATCCGGCCGCCGCCGCGAGGACGGCGGCGAGGACCGGGGCCGCCGCGCGGCCGCGCCGGGGGAGGGGCTTCATGCACCGATGCTCTCCCGGCGGGGCCGTACGGGCCCGGTCCCGGAGCCATACGGGCGACGCGCGCGCCCGGGCCACGGGAGGGCGGTCCCGCGTCAGTGCTCGTCGGCGGCGATCGCGCGGGCCGCGGCGAGCTCGTGGCGCACCGGGGCCAGGACGGAGCCCTCGTCCCCGGGCGGCAGCGCCGAGGGGTGCAGCTGGGTGGGGGTCCTGGCCTTGCGCACCCCCTCGGCGAGGGCGCGCAGGTCGGCGATGACGGTCGCCACTTCCTCGGCTCTGGGGGCTTCGGCGCCGTGGTTGACCCGGACCCGGGCGGCGGTGGTCGCGTCCACGATGCGTTCGACGGCGACGACCAGCGGCCACCAGGCGGCGGCACGCGCCCCCGTCGGCGGCGGCTCGGTCAGCGCCCGCTGGAACTCGTTGCGTACGCCCGACATCTCGCGGTAGATCCGCCGCCGGGCCTGGAGCCGCGCGGTCCGCGCCGCCCGCTGCCCGGCTTCCGTGTCGGGATGGGCCCCGAAGGCCCGCTCCACGTACCTGGCGGCGTCGTCCACGGTGTCGGCGAGCCGGTCGCCGATCCGGGTGTGCCAGCTCTCGGGCCACAGCAGGTAGCCGGCGACCAGGGTGATGGCGCAGCCGATCAGGCTGTCCAGCAGCCGCGGCCGGATCAGGTCGAAGCCCTGGTGGTTGAGGAGGTCCGAGAGCAGCAGGATCACCGGGGTGATCGCGGCGGTCTGGAAGGCGTACCCCTTGGTGGAGAACGCGGGGATCAGGGCGCCGAGCACCACCATCACCGGCACGTCCCACCAGCCGCGCGGTACTTCGGCGAGCACGGCGGCGGCGATGACCAGCCCCGCCGCCGTGCCCAGGGCGCGGAGCACCGCCCGGGAGAACACCGATCCGAAGTCGGGCTTGAGGACGAAGGTGACGGTCAGCGCGACCCAGTAGGACCGCTCGACCTGCACCACGGAGACCAGTGTCTGGGCGAGCCCGATGCACAGGGCGAGGCGCAGCCCGTACCGCCAGGAGGCGCTGGACATCATCATGTCGCGCACCGCCCGCCGGGCGCGGACCGTCAGCGCGGCGGGGCGGCCGAGCCGGTCGTCGACGTTGTGCAGGTCCGGCTCCGGCACGTGCACGATGGCCGCGGCGTGGCGCAGGGCCGCGTCGAGGGCCCGTTCGGCGGGAGTGTGCGGAGCGGGCAGCTCCAGTACGGGCTTCCCGGTGCGGCCTTCTTCCACGGCCTGCGCCAGGTCCCGTACGGCCGCCGGGATCTCGGGCGGCAGCGCCTTGCCCCGCAGGTGCATGGCGGGGGCCGCCTCCACCAGCGGGATCACCACGTTCAGCTGGGCCAGCATCCGTACGAGCGCGGGACTGCGGCCGTGCACCCGGGCGCGGCGGCCCAGGATCAGGTCGTAGGCCTGGTTGAGGGCGTGGGTGACCTGTCGGCGCCGCTCGTCGTAGTCCGGTCCGCCCGCGGCTTCCAGTGCGTCGGCGAGCGCCCGGTAGGTGGCCGCCACGGCGGCGCGCTCCGGCTGCCGCCCGCGCAGCGGCCAGCCCAGCAGGGACAGCAGGAGGACGAAGAGCCCGCCCGCGCTGAGCAGCAGCGGGGCCGTCCACCAGGGCTGGGGGAGGGGCAGGCCGGCGCCGACCACGGCGTTGAGGAGGAGCAGCAGACCGGACACGGACGCGACCGTGCCGATCGAGGAGATCATCCCGGAGACGAGGGCGATCAGGGTGAGGGCGCCGACGGCGAGCCAGCCGTGGCCGAAGACCAGGGTGCCCAGGGCCACTCCGACCGCGCCGAAGAGCTGCGGCACGGCGATGTTCAGGACCCGCATCCGGTAGGCGTCGGCGGTGTCGCCGATGACCCCGGACAGGGCGCCCATCGAGACGAGGGCCCCGTACTCGGGCTCGTTCAGGGCGAAGCCGACGGCGAGCGGGGCGGCCATCGCGACGCCGGCGCGCGCGGCGGCGGCCCAGGGGATGGGGGCGGTGCTCGGCCGCAGCCCCTTGAGCAGCCAGGCGGGTGGAGTCAGCGGACGGTGCCGGGGGCGCCCGGAGGGTATCTGTTCGGTGCGTTCGGTGCTCATTCCGCTTCCGTGCGGCCGCTCGTGAATCGGTTCTTCTGCGCTGTTCCGGGGTCTTGCGTTCTTCTTGGGTTCTTCTCGGCCTCTTCTGGGGCTTTCTGCACGTGCCGGTACCTTCCGAGCTTATGGGGTGCGGCGCAGTCGGCCCGTCAGCCAGGCGGCGAGCGCGGCGGCCAGCCCGATCGCCAGCACCACCCAGGCGGTGGTGCGCAGGAATACGGTGAGCGCGTCGTACACCGCCGCGGCGGCCGCCCGGTCGATGTCGGCCGGCAGGTCGTCGAGGGTGAGCCGGCGGCAGACGGCCACCGCGATCCACAGCAGTACGGCACCGACGGCGACCCCCAGCCCGGTGGCGATCACGGCGCGGCGCCGGTGGACGGCGACGGCGATCGCCGTCGCGGCGAGCACCACGGTCAGCACGGGGAGCCAGATGCCGGCGATCTGCAGCATGCGGAAGCCCTTCCGGAGCGCGCCGAGGTTGTCGTACTCCATGACCTTCACCGATACGTGGGTCACCGGGATGCGGTCGGCGAACGGCACGCCGTCGGCGACGAGATCCCCTTTGACCTGCTCGATCACGGGGGCGAGGTCGATGGTGACGGCGTCGCCGTCGCCGGTGGTCAGCGCCTTGAGGAACGCGGCGTGCGCGGCTCGGTTGGCCGCGTCCCAGGCGGTGCGGTAGGCCGGTGTGCCGGCGAAGGAGTGCAGGGCCTCGCCGAGCAGGGCGTCGACCCCGCCCTGGAAGGGCCCGGCGTCGATCTGCCCGGCGAGGGCGCGGCTCGCCTGCGTGACGACGACGCCCTGCACGGCCGGGTTCTCGGCCAGCGGGGACATCGCGGCGGTGTACCGGTCGGCGTCGCCCAACTCGTGGTCCGCCCAGTACGCGACGGCGCCGGCGGGCACCAGGAGGGCCACCAGCACGATGAGTACCGCCGAGAGGAAGGTGCGCACGTCACCAGGGAAAGCCGCGGCGGCGGGCGGCGCGAGCGGTGCTGCTGCGGGCGGGTGGCCGCGCGGTCCGATCCGCTGATCCACTTGCCGGTCCGGGGTGGCGGGTGTGCCCTGGATGATGGGAGAGAGGAGCCCTGTCATGGCACATGCGGCACCCACCGCCCCCAGGCGGCACCTGCGGGCGACCGGCACGAGGACCGGCACGGAGAACGTGAGCAAGGGCCCGCTGGTGCGGGCGCTGCTCCTCGGACTGGTCTACGGCGTCTGGGCGGCCTTCATGAAGCGCCAGATGGGACCGGTCGACGCGGGCAACGTCTTCTACGGGATCCTGTGCGGCGTCGTCTTCGCCGGCATCATGTACACCCTCGCCCGCGTCGGCCCGCGGTTGATGCGGGAGGTGCACGCCGCGGCGTACGGCGCGTTCGGCGGTATCGCGGTGGGCTATCTGTACAGCCTGGCCGACCACTCCATCCTCCGCTCGTGCTGGGTCGGCTTCATCGTCGGCATCGGCATCGGGCTGGCGGCGTTCTACCGCTACTACCAACGCGAGCCCTGATCCGGAAGCCTCGGCAGGCGCCGGTCCCCGACGGGAGACCGGCGCCTGCACGTGTCCGCGGGCTCAGCCCTCGGACGGGGTCTCGGAGCCGTTCACCGCCCCCGTCGCGGCCACCGCGGAGGTGGGGGCGGGGACGGCTGAGGCGTCCTCGCCGTCGGTCCCGCGGCGTGGAGGCTTCGGCGCCGGCGGGGTGCAGCGGGTGGCCTCGGCGCGGAGCATGGCGTTCAGGGCGGCGTACGGGTCGATGGGCATGCCGGAACCTCACGGTGTTCGAGGGGGTGTGTGTCGGGGTGTGCGCTGCTGCTCGACCCACTCAGCAGCGCAGGACCACACTCCGCTCCGTCCACGCGGACAGGATCGGCCCGTCCGTCCCGTACCCGTCGGCCCGTACGGCCCGGCCGGGGTGTTTCACGTGAAACACCGGCCGCGGCAGCTGCCGTACTCCCGGCAGCCCGCGCACGACGAGCCGTACGGTGACCCGCACTTCGGGTTCCGCGGCCGGATCGGACTCCCCCTCGGCGGGGGTGCCCGGCTCGCTCGGCGCTCCGGAGGCGGTGCGTTCGACCGCTGCGGCCGCCGCTGCGGCCGTCGTGACGGCGGGACCGGACGCGAACAGGCACAGCAGCACGACACAGGCCGCCGAAAGGGCCCTGGCCAGTGCCGTGCGTGCGTAGCGAGTCCCGCTCATGCGAGGGGTCTGCCCCGACACGCCGGGCAACACCCCGACCGGACCTCAGAAGCCCCCGACCGGGGGACGAAGACACCCCCCTCGGCTGACAGCGGGCCCCGCCGGTTGCCGGATCGGCCAGGGCGGCGCTGCCCGGTCGGCCCAGCCCGGTCAGCTGGTGCGGCGCTGCCCGGTCAGCCGGGCCACGACGGTGGTCTCACCGCTGACCAGCCGCAGTTGTGCGCGCCCGGGCCGCTGGCCGCGACCGCTGACCCCGGCGGGCGAGACCCGGTCCACGGTGAACACGGCGGTACGACGGTCAGCGCGCGCGATCTCGATGGTCAGCCCCCGCCGCAGCTCGGCGAGGCGCAGATCGGCGGCGGTGACCACGGCGGTGCCGGCCGAGCCCGGGGCCGGGCTGTCGCGGTCCCACGCGGCCTCCTCGGCGTCCCCGCCCAGCGGCAGGTCGACACCCAGGCTCGGGATGTGCAGCCGCAGTGGCCGCGAGATCCGCAGCGGTGTGATGGCGAGGGCCCGAGAGGGCCGGGACCCCTTGCCCGGTGCGTGCTGCCCGGCATGCTCCAGCTGCTCGACGAGCCGACGGTGGCCGGACAGACCCAGCGCGCGCGAGGGCAGTGCGTCGGCGGCGGTGGCCGCCGTGGGCCTGGCGCCCTCGGTGCTCCGCAGCATGCCTACGCCGGCTCCCAGCAGAGCCACTGTCAGCACGCCGGCCACCCACTTGGCGTGGGGCATGGAATTCCCTCCCGGTGCGATGCCCCGGCTCCGGCGGCCGGGTCTTCTGAGAGCAGTGGACCCCCTCGCTGCCCGTCAGTACCGCTTACAACGCCGAAGAGTGACGTCGCGTCACAGGCGTGTCGCCACCCCACCACGGACGTCTTCCCAGCTGGCGACGGGTGAGCCACCGCCATTCCGTGGATTGCGCAAGATACGACCGAATGAGTGGACCGCGGAAACGACCGCGGCCCCGGCCGCCGGTGGGCGGTCAGGGCCGTGGGGATGCCGGGCGCGGCGTCAGCTCGCGGGCTGCGCCGTCTCCAGGGGGGCGGTGGCCGGGGTGAGGGAGCGTTCGGCCAGGACACCGAAGGCCAGGCCGAAGGTCGTCCACATCACGGCCTGGATGGCCAGGGTGGCGAGGCGGAACTGCCAGATGAGGGCGGCCGGGAAGTCCGCCGGGACCTCGTTGATGCCGGGCAGGGAGGCGTAGGCGATGGCGACCGCCGCGACGAAGGCCACCGAGGCGACGATCGACGCGTTCCAGTTCCCGAGCTTGGGCGCCAGGCGCCGGCCCAGGATGAGCGCCGCCGAGGACAGCAGCACGCTCAACGCGATCATCAGGACGTAGAGGGTGGTCCTCCGGACGACGGTGTCGGGGTCTCCGACGGCCGGCGGGTTGGAGGGGTACTTGAGGAACGGCACGAGGTTGAGGGCGACGAACAGGCCGCCCGAGACCAGCAGGGCCGTGACCCGCGGGCCGAAGCGGCCGATGCGGCCCAGGGCGTAGCAGAAGACGAGCGCGGCGATGCCGCCGAGCGCGATCCCGTACAGCAGCGTGCCGGTGCCGAGACCGGCCGTGGCCTGCAGGGCCCGGCTGACCGGGGCCGCCTCCTCGCCGTGGTCGTGGGCGGCGTGCCCCGCCTCTTCGATGGCGATGGCCGCGTCGACCTTGGATTCACCGAGGACGTAGGCGACGAGGAAGGCGGCCAGGCCCGCGAGCAGACCGGCCAGCATGCCCCGGATCAGCAGGACGCGGGGGGAAATGGGGTTCATGGTTCGGTTCTTCCCTTGCTGAGGTGGAGATCAGTGGCAGGGGAAGCCGAGGAGGTGGCGACCGTCGTGCATCCACTCGTGGACGGTGTCGCCTTCGAAGAGCGCGGTGGCGCCCTGCTCGGCACCGACGAGGTAGAGCAGGACCAGCATCAGGACGCCGACGAACACGGCCCAGGGGGCGAGCGCGGAGAGCGAGATCGGGGCGACGGCAGGGGCCGTCGTGGGCACGGCGGAGTGAGCCATGGCAGTACCTCCAGAGGGAACACGCGTCCCGGTCAGTGGTGCTCGCGACGACATGGCGGGTCTGACTTTCCTCCCCCTCCGGGAGGATTCACAGTGGCGCGACCGTGCCGGATTTTCACCGGTACTTCCGTCATACCGTCGTCTTTTTTAGGTTGTCGTCCGAGACCGTACCGCGTTTACGCTCCCCTTATGAAGAGTGCCGTGGTACGAGTTCAGTTCGTCACACGTCCGTTCGACACCGTTTCGCGGCAGATTCGTTTCGGCCACGGAGCATCCTGCCCCGGCCACGCGGGCCTGAGCGGCCCGGACACGGGCGAATGGGCGGGCCGGACTCTGGACGAGGTCTCCGCCGCGGATCCGGCCGCCGTACAGCGATGGCTGACCGATCCCGACTACGCACCGCCCGGCGGGGAGTCCGTCACCGCGCTGATCGCCCGCGTAGGGGCCGCGCTCGCCGGCCTGGCCCCCGGAACGCATCGCGCCGTGGTCGACCAGGCCGTCGTACGGGCGGGCGTGGTGCACGCGCTGGAGCTCCCGGCCGCCGCCTTCTGGCGCCTCGACGTACGGCCGGACACGGTGACCACCCTCAGCGGGCGGCTCGGCCGGTGGAACCTCCAGCTCGGCCGGCCGCTCGACACCTAGGCCCGATCCGCCGCACAGGCTCTGGCCGCTACGCGACGATCCAGTCGCTCGTCGCGATCACCGGCTGCACGCCGTCGCGATGGATGGTGCCCTCGATCAGGCCGTACATCCGGTCCGCCGCGAAGTAGACCTCGTTGTCGTTCTTGAGGCCGAAGGGCTCCAGGTCGACCAGGAAGTGGTGCTTGTTGGGGAGGTTGAGACGCACCTCGTTGACCCGCGGGCAGTTGTCGAGCACCCGCTCGGCCATCTGGTTCAGGGTCTGCTGGAGCGAGTACGAGTAGGTCTCCGCGAAGGCCTCGAGCATGTTCTTGCGGACCTTCTTGTACGACTGGTCCCAGTCGAACGCGGCGTCGTCGGCGGCCAGCGCCGAGTGCGCCCAGCGCGCGGTGACCTTGGTCGCCAGGATCCGGTCGTACGCCTCCTTCAGCGTCGTGTACTTGTCCTTGATGTAGCCGTGGAACTCGGAGTTCGTCGAGTTCATCACCGTCAGGTCCTTCAGACCCGAGATGACCTGGAGGCCGGTCGTCTCGCTGTACGTGATCTGCGCCGTGCGCACCTCCTGGCCCTTGCGGACGAAGGAGTGCTGCTCCTTGCGCGTCGGGACCGGGATCCGCTCCCAGGCGTACTCCTCGATCCGGATCTGCGCCTCGCGGATCGGCGACTGGGAGGAGACGAAGTGCTTGGCGAGCAGGATGCCGAAGGCCTCGGGCGAGGCGATGCCGTGCTCCTTGCCGAAGGCGTACACCGTGTTCTTGGTGGTGTCGGTCGGCAGGCAGTTGGCGTTGTCGCCGGTCAGGTGGACATCGCGGAACTCACCGCGGAGCGCGACCGACACATTGAGGTCGCGGATCTCGTGCCACGACCCGTCGGATCCCTTGCGGGTGACCTTGACGATGCGGTTCTCGGCCTTGCCGTACTGGTTCTGCGCGAGGACGTGCTTGCTCATGGCTGTATTCCTTCGGGTACACGGAGTCCGACCGACTGGATCCCGTACGCCCGGCGTCCAGCGGTCGGCCCGCTCCCCGCCGTTCGGTCACGGAGGACCGCCCCGGGACTGACGTGCATCCCGGTCCGTAGGTGCTCTCCCGGATTCCAGCACGTTCACGTGGTGTTCGGAACGGCGCGGAACGTCCAAGACAGGCACCCACGGATTGGGCGACCGTGCATCCGTACAGGTCAGGCCATGTGCGCGTCCGCGACGGACAGGGCCTCGTCGAGGATCGCCAGCCCCTTGGCCACGTCCTCTGGAGCGATGTTGCAGGGCGGGGCGACGTGGATGCGGTTGCCGGCGATCAGCGGCCACAGCCCGCCCTTCTTGCAGGCGGCCCCGAACTCGGCCATCGGAGCGTTGTCCGCTCCCGAGGCGTTGTACGGGACGAGCGGCTCGCGCGTCTGCGGGTCCCGTACGAGCTCCAGCGCCCAGAACGTGCCCAGCCCGCGGACCTCCCCGACCGACGGGTGCTTCTCGGCGAGGGCGCGCAGACCCGGACCCAGCAGCTCCGCGCCGGTGCGGGCGGACTGCTCGACGATGCCCTCCTCCGCCATGACGTTGATCGTCGCCACGGCGGCCCCGCAGGCCAGGATGTGCCCGGAGTACGTCAGCCCGCCCGGGTAGGGCCGGCGGGCGAAGGTCTCGGCGATGGCGGCCGAGATGGCGACCCCGCCCAGCGGGACGTATCCGCTGGTCACGCCCTTGGCGAAGCAGATCAGGTCGGGGGTGACGCCCCAGTGCTCGGAGGCGAACCACTTTCCGGTACGGCCGAAGCCGACCATGATCTCGTCGAGGATGAAGACGATGCCGAAGCGGTCGCAGAGCTCGCGGACCCCGGCGAGGTATCCGTCCGGGTGGACGAGCACGCCGGGTGCGCCGCCGACGGTCTCCAGGATGATCGCGGCGATGGACTGCGGACCCTCGAAGACGATCGTGTCCTCGAGGTGGCGCAGCGCGCGCTCGCACTCCTCGGCCTCGGTGGCCGAGTAGAACGGCGAGCGGTAGGTGAACGGCCCCCAGAAGTGCACGACGCCGGCGGTCGCGCTGTCGTTGCCGAAGCGGCGGGCGTCACCGGTCAGATTGATCGCGGTGGAGGTGGCCCCGTGGTACGAGCGGTACGCGGACAGCACCTTGGGCCGACCGGTGTGCAGCCGCGCCATCCGTACGGCGTTCTCGACGGCCTCGGCGCCCGCGTTGGTGAAGAAGATCTTGTCGAGGTCGCCGGGCGTGCGCTCGGCGATCAGCCGGGCCGCCTCCGAGCGGACGTCGACGGCGAAGCCGGGCGCGACGGTGCAGAGCTTGGCCGCCTGCTCCTGGATGGCAGCGGTCACCTTGGGGTGCTGGTAGCCGATGTTCGTGTAGACGAGGGCGCTGGAGAAGTCGAGGAAGCGGTTGCCCTGGTAGTCCCAGAAGTACGAGCCCTCGGCCCCGGCCACGGCGAGCGGGTCGATGAGCTCCTGCGCCGACCAGGAATGGAAAACGTGCTTCCGGTCGGCGTCTTTCACGGCGGCGAGCGCGTCGGCGGCTTCTGCGTTCATGTCCCGAGCGTAGTTGTCCATGATGTGGACCCCCGGGAGGGTAGGACGATGTTTCACGTGAAACACCGCCCCGGCGAGGCGGCATCCGGTTGGCGTCCTGGTGTGCATCGACGATCAGGATGCGAGGAAGTGACAGGTGAGCGAGCAGGACAGCCTGGCCCGGCGCTTCGAGGAGCACCGCCCCCACCTGCGGGCCGTGGCCTACCGCCTGCTGGGCTCGCCAGCCGGGCCCGACGCCGGGTCGAGGGCGCCGCACCCACCCCCGACCGCGACCTGGTGCGCACCCGCGAGGTCGTGGATGCCTTCCTCACCGCCGCCCGAGGCGGAGACCTCGACGCGCTCGTCGACCTCCTCGACCCGGATGTCGTGGCCCGCTCCGACGGCGGCGCGCTGCGCCCGAGCGCGGTCCGGCGCGGTGCGACCGACGTGGCCTCGACGCGATCACGTTCGCCCGCTTCGCCGCGGCCGCCGTCCCGGTCCTGGTCAACGGCATCCCCGGCGCACTCGCGACGGCGGACGGCAAGCCCCTGTCCCTGATGGCGTTCACCGTCCGGAACGGCAAGATCGTCGCCCTGGACATCCTCACCGACCCCCACCGCCTGGCCCGGATCAACCTCGGCCGCACCCCGGCCGACTGACCTCGCAACCCGGATCGGAACCGGCAACGGCACCGGGGAGGGCCGGCTTGCCGGAGAGGACTCCGGGTCGGGTTCACAGGGTGACGCGGAGCGGCGCTCCACCGGCTTCGGCGGTCGCCGCGAGACGGCGGCGGCGGCTCGGCACCATCATGGTCGGGTGGGCGATGCTCCAGGCCGTGGCCGAGCAGATGAGTTCCTTGATGCGGGCGCCGGTCCGGCCCGTGATGACGGTGGACGTGGGCTGGTCGTCGGGGGTCACGCGCTGGACGATTCCGTCGCGGCGTCCGAGGCTGATGCACTGGCTGGCGTAGCCGATCCTGGTCTCGGAAGCCTTGCGACCGGTCAGGCGCGCGGCGAGGGCGTCGGCGGCCTGCCACGCCATCGGGGTTGCCGTGGCGCACGACATCCGCAGCGGCCGGCCGCCCACTCCTTCGGCGAACGCGGCGTCGCCGACGGCGTACACATCGGGGTGGGAGGCCGACCGCATGGTGCCGTCGACGACGATCCGGCCGGTGTCGGACACCTCCAGGGCGGTGGCTGCCGCTATCGGGTGCACGGTGAAGCCCGCCGTCCACACGGTCACCTGGGCCGGAATCGCCCCGGCCGTGGCGGTGACCACGCCGTCCGCTCCGACGCGCGTGATGTCGGCGTGCTCGTGGACCGTGATGCCGAGCCGGTCGAAGGCACCGCCCAGGTGCCGCCGGGCCTTGTCGCTCAGCCAGTCGCCGACACCGCCGCGTGCGGCGATGGCGACCTTCAGTCCCGGGTGCGCCTCGGCGATCTCGGTGGCCGCCTCGATGCCGGTCAGGCCGCCGCCCACGACCAGTACGGTCCCACCCGCTTCCAACTCGCCGAGCCGTGCCCGCAGGCGCAGCGCGCCCTGCTTGCCGGAGACGTTGTGGGCGTACTCGGCGACACCGGGGACGCCGTGGTCGGCGGCGGTGCTCCCGAGGGCGTACACGAGGGTGTCGTAGCCGACGGTGGTCTCGCCGCGGTGTGCGCCGTGCTCGCCGCCGTGCTCGCCGGCGTGTTCGTCGGCGAGAGCGACGGTCTTGCGGTCCACGTCGACCGAGGTGACCCGCGCCGTCCGGAACAGCACGCCGGTGCCCGCGTAGATGCCGGCCAGCGGGCGCCGCGGCAGGTCCTGGCCGCTCGCGAGCTGGTGCAGACGGATCCGTTCGACGAACTCGGCGTCGCCGTTGACCAGGGTGATCTCGACGTCGTCGTGGTGCAGCCGCCTGGCGAGACGACCGGCGGTGATGGCTCCGGCGTACCCGGCCCCGAGGACGACAATGCGGTGCTTCATGGCTGGCTCGCTCCCTATCCGGTTGGACTCACCTCCTGAACCGGACAGCCCCGCGATCCCTGACAGGAATCGGATGTGACGCGGGTCACCACATCTCGGCGAGGGGGTGGTGGGGGCCGGAGGCCGCCCACCGGCGCGTGATGCGCTCCAGCTTGTCGGGGTTGACCTGGATCCGGACCGCGTGGACCGCCCCGACCGCCCCGACCGCCCCGACCGCCTCGACGCCGTCGGGGGCCGCGCCGGCGGTCGCGTCGAGGCAGATCACGCCGATGATCCGCTCCCCGACCGAGACCAGCACGGCAGGACCGCCGTTGACGACGCCGGCATGGAGGGCGGGATTTCCACCGGCGCGGGCTCGCTTGGCATCGCCCGGCCGGAACAGACCACGCAGGTAGCGTGCGATGTGGAGCGCGCCGACGACCGGGGTCCTGCGCGCCGGAACCCGGGCACCGCCGTCGGCCACGCTGACCGCGTCACCGGTGAGCAGCCGGATCAGCGGCTCGGTGTCGCCGCTGAGGGCCGCGGCGAGGAACTCCTCGACGACCTTCCGCGCGGCGGTCGCGTCGATCTCGGTCCGGGTCCGGTCGGTGGCGAGGTGCTGCCCGGCACGCCGGTGGATCTGCTGGCAGTTCGCCTCGGTGAGGTCGAGGATCTCCCCGATCTCGCGGTGCGCGTACCCGAACGCCTCGCGCAGCACGTACACCGCGCGCTCATTGGGCGACAGGCGCTCCATGAGGGTGAGCATCGCGAGGGACACGGACTCGCGCTGCTCGGCGGTGTCGGCCGGACCGAGCATCCGGTCTCCGGCCAGCACCGGCTCCGGGAGCCACTGCCCCACGTAGGTCTCCCGCCTGACGCGGGCCGAGGTGAGCTGGTTGAGGCAGAGGTTGGTGAGGACCTTCGTCAGCCACGCCTCGGGCGTCCCGATCCGCTCCCGGTCCGCGGCGTGCCACCGCAGGTACGTCTCCTGCACCGCGTCCTCGGCGTCACCGGCCGACCCCAGCAGCCGATAGGCGATCGCCTCCAGACGGCCCCTGGAGCACTCGAACAGATCGGCCTCGTACGTACGGAGCGACATCACGCCATGATCGGCCACGCCCGCGATCCCCGTCCACCCACGCCGTGGACGGGGACCCGCGGAGCCGGCCGGGAGGGCCGCCGCGGATCTCGAGTTGAGGCGGCGCGCCATCGGCGTAGCGTGGAGAGAGCCGGGGTCGGGGACAGGGCGCGAGGCGGGGTGCGTCGCGGGATGCGACATCTCGCAGGAGTCGCGACGCCCGTTTCCGCAGGCGTCGCGCCCCCCTTTACGGCCGAGCCGGCGAGGGCAGAGGCACGAGGAGCGATCGCTATGGGCAAGCTCTCGATCGAGCAGTTGCGTGAAGGCGTCCGCGGGGCGGTCACCACCCCTGACGACGACGGCTACGACCAGGCGCGCACGGTCCACAACGCCATGATCGACAAGAGGCCGGCCGCCGTGGTGCACTGCGCCAACGCGGGCGACGTGATGGCCGCGGTCGGCTTCGCGCGGGAGAACGAGCTCGACCTGGCGGTGCGCGGTGGCGGCCACAGCGTGCCCGGCTTCGGCACCTGCGACGGCGGCGTCGTGGCCGATCTGTCGGGGATGCGCGGCGTGCGGGTCGATCCCGCGCGCCGGACGGCGCGTGCCGAAGGCGGCGCGACCTGGGGCGACTTCAACGCGGCGACGTACGCCTTCGGTCTGGCGACGACCGGGGGGATCATCTCGACCACGGGCGTCGGCGGGCTCACCCTGGGTGGGGGCATCGGCTATCTGGCCCGCGGACTCGGCCTGAGCTGCGACAACCTGATCTCCGCCGACGTGGTGACGGCGGACGGCGGGCTGCTCATCGCGAGCGAGGAGGAGAACGACGACCTCTTCTGGGCCCTTCGCGGAGGCGGCGGCAACTTCGGCGCGGTGACCTCGTTGGAGTTCCGGCTCAGCCCCGTCAAGGACATCTACGGGGGCCCGATCCTCTACGAACTGGAAGACGCCGCCACCGTACTGCGCTCCTTCGGCGAGTACATCGCCGATGCGCCGGAGGAGCTCGGCGGCTTCCCGGCCTTCCAGCTGGCCCCGCCGCTCCCGTTCATCCCCGAGGACCGGCACGGCGACCCCTTCATCCTGGTCGTGGCGTGCTGGGCGGGGCCGCTGGAGGAGGGCGAACGCGCCCTCCAGGCCTTCCACGACTTCGCGCCGGTGGTCGCCGAGCACGTCGGGCCCATGCCGTATCCCGCGCTCAACAGCGCCTTCGACGCGCTGGTACCGCCCGGCCTCCAGCACTACTGGAAGGCCAACTTCGTGACCGAGCTCAGCGACGCCGCGATCGCGGCGCACGTGAAGTACGGACCGCGGCTGCCGGCCGTGAACTCGACGGTCCACATCTACCCCATCAACGGTGCCTGCCACCGAGTCGCGCCGGAGGCGACGGCCTTCGCCTACCGGGACTGCTCGTTCGCCCCCGTCATCGCCGGCATGTGGCCCGACCCGTCCGCCAACGAGGCGAACATCGCGTGGGTGCGCGACTACTACGAGGCGACCGCCCCGCACGCGGAGGAAGGCGGATACATCAACTTCATGGCCGCCGACGACCAGGACAGGATCCGGGCCAACTACAAGGGCAACTACGACCGCCTCGTCGAGGTCAAGCGGAAGTACGACCCGGGCAACCTGTTCCACCTGAACCAGAACATCGCGCCCTAGAAGGTGCTTTGTGGATCAGGGGGCGGAGGTGGGGCCGGAGGTGGGGCGCGTCCAGCACTCGAGGTCGCTCAGGGCCTTGGTGAACGAGCCGAGCATCGGGCGCAGGTGTTCCTTGTCGAGCGGGACGAGGCCGTCGGTGTGTGCGCCGCCCGGCACCGTGATGTAGCGGTGCAGGCCGGCGCGTCCGGCGTCGGTGACCATGCGGTGGTAGGCGTCGCCGAAGGCGGCCGGCGGGGTGAGGGCGTCGAGGCTGCCCTGGATGCTGATGAGCGGGCGGCGGATGTTTCCGGTGAGCGAGACGCGCTCCACGGCCTCGTGCACCGCGCGCGGGCGGGACGCGAAGTCGTAGTCGGTGTCGCAGCCTGCTCCGGTGCCCGCGGGACAGAACGGGGTGCCCGCCTGGGCGGGTCCGTCGTAGTCGGGGTCGAGTTCCTCGCGGATCACCCGCTGGAGGAGGTCCCATTGCTTGTCGTAGTGCCAGCCCCACTGGGGCTCTGAGCCCTTGGGGTAGCCGGCGGCGAGGATGGCGGCCTGGGCGGTCCGGTCGCCCTTGTCATAGCGGGGGTAGGCGCGCAGGGCGGGCGGGAGGGTGGCGAGCAGGCCTCCGCCGGGAGTGAAGGTGAGGGCGTTCCAGTCGAGGCCGCCGGTGTAGAGGTCGGGCCGGTGTTCGAGTTGCCAGCGGACGAGGTAGCCGCCTGCGGAGAGGCCGGCGGCGTAGGTGAAGCGGGGGCTGCGGCCGTAGTGCCGGTCGGCCACCTGCTGGGCGGCGACGGTGAGTTCGGTGACCCTGTGGTGCCATTCCAGGATGGCGTCGCCGGGGCGCTCCCCGTCCTTGTAGATCTCGGGGCCGGTGTTCCCCTTGTCGGTGGCGGCGTAGGCGTACCCCTTCGCGAGGACCTGGTCGCTGATGATCCGGTCGTTGGCGTACTGCTTCCGCAGTCCCGGCGGTCCCGCGACGACGAGCCCGCCGTTCCAGTGGTCGGGCAGCCGGATGACGAACTGACTGTCGTGGTTCCAGTGGTGGTCGGTGTTGGTGGTGGAGGTGTCGGGGAAGTAGCCGTCGATCTGGACGCCGGGGACGCCCGACGGGGTCGTGGTCCCGGGAGCCTCCAGGCCCGCCCAGTCGTCCGGGTCCGTGTGCCCGGTGACCTTGGTACCCGTGGTGGTCAGATCCGCGAGGCGGGCGGAGACGGTGTACTCGGCGCCGGGGACCCTTGTATCGGCGGGGCCGGTCCGGGCGGCCGCCGGGGCTGTCAGGACGGTTGCCATCAGCAGGGGTGCGATGGCGAGGGAGCGCAGGTGCATGAGTCCTCATCTCGTGCGGTGGTGACGCCGAGAAATCTAGGAACCGCAGGTCATGAGGGGTAAGTGCACGGCGACAGGGGTGTGCGGGGCCGGAGGGCACATGACCTTCGGCCACACTCCGCACCCCGCCGCCCGCATGGTGCGGACGGGCCCGTACGCCTGCGTACGCTGCGGGGACCGTGCGTGCGCACGGGATTTCCGAGGAGGTCCGATGCCGCGTCCCGTGCCCTGGATACCCGCCGTCCTGTACGGGGCGGTGCTCGCGGGGGGCCTCTACTACGCCGCGATCGGTCCCGGCTTCGACGCCCGCACGGCCGGGTTCGCGGCGCTGCTGTGCGCGATGGCCGCCCTCGACGGGAGGGCGTGGCGGATCCCCGAGGGCGCCGTGTTCGCCCTCAGGGCCGTGCTGCTCGCCGCGGTGGCCGCCCTCGACACCTCGGGGCTCTCGCGGGTGCTGTTCGTGCTGGTGCCGTTCCTGGGGTTCTTCGCGTTCGGGCCTGCCGCGGCCGTGTGGCTCGGTGCGGGCTGCGTGGTCCTGCTGGCGGGCGCGTTCACGCTGTGGGTGCCGGGCTGGGAGGTGCGCGCCGAGTACATCTCCGACCTGCTGATGTTCGCCCTGGGCGTCGTACTGGCGCTGGCCACGGCGGCGGTCGCCGTACGGGAGCGGCAGGCGCGCGGACGTCTGGAGGACACCCTCGCGCAGGTGGCGCAACTGTCGGCGGCGCGTGAGCGCAACCGGCTGGCCCGTGAGATCCACGACAGCCTCGGGCACCATCTGACCGCGATCGGCATCCAGTTGGAGAAGGCCGAGGCGTTCGCCGCGCTCGATCCGTCCGCCTCCGCGCAGGCCGTCTCACATGCCCGCTGGTCCGCGAACCGGGCCCTGGACGAGGTACGGGCCTCTGTGCGCACGCTGGGCCCCGAGGAGGAGTCGGAGCCGGTGGGCCTCGCCCGGACGCTGGCCGATCTCGTCCACCACCTGGACGGCGGCGCCCGCCGGATCTCGCTGGAAGTGTCGGGAGTTGAGCGGCGTCCGCTGCTGGTGCTGTACCGGGCGGCGCAGGAGGGCCTCACCAACGCCTGCCGGCATTCGGGGGCGACCGAGATCGGAGTGAGGGTCCGCTACGACGATCACGGCGCGAGCCTGTGCGTCACGGACAACGGCTGCGGTCTGGGCGGAGCCGGGGAGGGCTTCGGCCTGGCCGGGCTGCGGGAACGGGTCCGCCTGGCCGACGGGACGGTGGAGCTGTCCAGTTCGGACCGGGGCACCGCGCTCACCGTGGGGGTGCCGTGGTGAGCGGGCCCGTGGCGCAGGAGGGGGAGGCCGTACGCGTCCTCGTCGTGGACGACCAGGACCTCGTCCGCGAGGGCATCGCCGCACTGCTCGGCATCCAGCCCGGCATCGAGGTGGTGGGCAGCGCGCGGGACGGCGCCGAGGCCGTGGAGGCGGCCCAGGAGTGCCATCCCGACGTGGTGCTGATGGACGTCCGGATGCCCGGCACGGACGGGGTGGCCGCCACGGAACTGCTGCGGCGGCGGTTGCCCGGCTGCCGGATCGTGATGCTGACGACCTTCAACGACGACGAGTACGTGGGCCGGGCGCTGAGGGCGGGGGCGGTCGGCTACCTGCTGAAGAACCTGCCCGCGGCGGAACTCGCCCAGGCGGTCCGTCTGGCGCACGCGGGTGTCGCCCAGTTCGATCAGACCGTCATCGCCGCGCTGGCCGCCGGCGCACCCGCTCCCGACCTGCTGACGCCCCGGGAGACGGAGGTGCTCCGGCTCATCTCCGCGGGCGCCACGAACAGGGAGATCGCCGCCCGGCTCTACCTGAGCGAGGGCACCGTCAAGAACCACATCTCCCGCGTGCTGAGCCGGCTGGGCCTGCGCGACCGGACCCAGGCGGCGCTGTACGCCCGGGACAACGGGCTGATCTGACCCCCGGGGGCGTACCCGCCGTGGCTGACCCCCGCCGGGTCAGCCACAGCGGGTCAGCCACAGCGGGTCAGCCCCGGCGGGGCCGCCGGATCTTCATGTCGTCCACGCTGGTGACCTGGGCGCGCAACACGCCGTGGCCGATGCCGCGTTCGGCGAGCGCCGAGGCCGCCCGGTCGCAGCCGGCACCGCCTGCCGCCTCGTCGTCGAGGTCGGCCGCCTGGCGGACCACGCAGCGGAAGGAGAAGGCGCGCAGCTCCCGGTCGTAGATGAGGGTGCCGACGTCGGTGAACGCGGCCCTGAGGATGTCGTGTTCGTCGGCGGCGGCGAGAAGACCTGCGCGCAGGGCGTCGTCGAGGTCGGCGAACACGCCGCGGACGATGACTCGGTAGGTGCGCTCACTCATCGGGCGTTCCTTCCTTCCGTACGTCGGAGCCCTGCTCCAGCAGGGTGGACAGCCCGTCCAGGAGGCGCTCGAGGGCGAAGGAGAAGCGCTCCTCCATGGAGGGGTCGGTCAGGGCGCCGGCGAGCGCGACCAGGTGGGGGAAGGTCTCCTGCGGCAGTCGGCGCAGCTGCTCCCCCGCAGCCGTGGCGACCTCCCGGCGGCCGGCGCCCATGGCCTCGGAAGCCGAGAGGGGCCCCTGCTCCTGGAGCACGAAGCCCTGGACGAACGCGCCGAGCGCGTAGTTGACCATGGCGGCGTCGGCGTCGGAGAACCCGGCCTCCCGCAGGCGGCCGAGCTGGTCCTCCATCAGGCGCAGCAGGTGGGGGCCCGGGACCAGCCGGCCCGCGACGACCTTGGCGGCGTCGCGCTTGCCGAGCAGATGGCGGCGGTAGCGCACGCAGTACTCGCGCAACTGCTCTCGCCAGCCGCCCTCCCGGGGCGGCGCCTCGGCGTCGGCCATGAGCTCGTCGGTGAGCAGGTCGAGCAGTTCCTCCTTGTTGCGCACGTGCCAGTACAGCGAGGCCGCCTTCACTCCCAGCTCGGCGGCGACCTTGCGCATCGACAGGCCGTTGACGCCCTCTTGCTCCAGCACCCGCAGGGCGGCCCGGACGAGCGCCTGCCGGGTCAGCCCCGGCTGTGACGGGGCGTCGTCGCTCTTGCTCTCCACGGCCATCGGCCACCTCCGTACGCGGGTCCCGCAGGGAATCCCGCTTGCCAACTAACACTGTTAGGGGCAGTCTAAGCGCACCGACCCGTCGACTAACACTGTTAGGGAGTGTGATGACGAAGCCGCCCGCCCGACACAAAGGGCTCGTGCTCGCCACGCTGTGCGCCACGATGTTCATGGCGATGCTCGACAACGTCATCGTCAACAACGCCCTGCCCCGCATCGGACAGCAGCTGCACTCCGGCGTCAGCGGACTCCAGTGGGTGGTCGAGGGCTACAGCCTCGTCTACGCGGCCCTGCTGCTCACCGGAGGCACCCTCGGCGACCGGTACGGCCGCAGGCGGATCTTCCTCACCGGCCTGGCCGTCTTCACCGCGGGCTCGGCGGCCGCGGCGCTGTCCGGTACGACCGGCACGCTGATCGCCGCCCGGATGTTCCAGGGCCTCGGCGCGGCACTCCTCACACCGGGCAGTCTGTCCATCCTGCGCCACGTCTTCACGGACGAGAAGGAGCGGGCCAGGGCCGTCGGCCTCTGGTCCGGCGTTTCCGCACTGGGCCTGGCCGTCGGCCCGGTCCTGGGCGGGCCGATCGTGGACGCCTTCGGCTGGGCCGCCGTCTTCTGGATCAACGTTCCCATCGGGGTGGCGGGCCTGCTGCTCGCGGCCCGGGTGCTCCCCGAGTTCGCGGCCCGAGCCAAGCGCCTGGACCTTCCGGGCCAGGCGCTCTCCGCGCTGGGATTCGGTGCGCTGGTGTACGCGCTCATCGAGGGGCCCAGCCGGGGCTGGACGGACACCCGGGTGCTCACGCTCGCCGCCGTCGCGACGCTGGTCCTGCCCGCGTTCGTCGTCGTCGAGGCCCGCAGCGCCGACCCCATGCTCGACCTGCGCCTCTTCCGGGACCGGGTGCTCAGCGGCGCCGCGGTGAGCGGGTTCATGATCAGCTTCGGCATGTTCGGAGCCGCCTTCTTCCTGCCCCTCCTCATGCAGGACGTGATGGGCTGGTCCCCGTCGGACGCCGGCCTGGCGGGCCTGCCGATGACCGCGATGATCGTCGTCGCCGCGCCGCTGTCGAGCGCGCTCACCTCACGCCTCGGCCCCCGCCTCCCGCTGGTCACCGGCCTGGCCCTGTGCGCCACGGCCCTCGGCGCCCTTTCGCTCTACGGCGCACATGCCCGCTACCCGCAGTACGTCTGGGTGCTGCTCACCATGGGTCTCGGCATGGGCATGACGTTCACCCCCGTGTCCATCACGGTCATGCAGCGCGTCGACCCGGCGCGGGCCGGCATGGCCTCCGCAACCCTCAACACCCTGCGCGAGATCGGGGGCGTCATCGGCGTCGCCGTCCTGGGAGCCGTACTCAGCAGCCGGCTCACCGCGACCCTGGCCGAAGCGCTGCACCGGCTCGGCGCCCCCGCCGAACTCGACCACCCCTTCCCAGGCGCCGCCCGGGACGGCGCCGCCGTCCTGCCCGTCCCGGTCCACGACGCCGTGAACGCCGCCTTCATCGACGCCCTGCACGTGGCGCTGCGCTGCGGCAGCGCCGCCCTGGCAGTCGCGGCGCTCGCCGTCGCACTGCTCCTGCGCCGCCCACGAGGCGTCACCTCGCCACCCACCGACACCCGCCCGGCCCCACATCCGCAGGCGGCACATCGATAGGAACCGGAACTCCCCGCACACCGCGCCGACACCGTCACCACCGCCTACGGCTCCGCTTCTACCACCTGCGCCGTTTCTCCCTGCCGTAGCCCTATGCGTCGACCGCAGCAGGGTCGAGGGAGTCGACGTCCTCCATGAAGGACAGCATCCGGGCGTTGACCACCTCCGGGTGGTCGATCTGCGGGCCGTGACCGGTCGCGGTGATGATCTCGGCGCGGGCTCCGGGGACGAGGCGCGGCACGCGTTCCAGCTGGCGCTTCGGGTGCACGAGCAGGCTGTGCTTGCCCATGATCACGTACAGCGGGGTCCGGATGGACCGCAGCGCGTCCTCGCCCAGGGGCAGGGGCGCGGGGCGGCGGATCCGGTACGCGCGGGCGCCCAGCTGGATCCACTTGCGCATCTCGGGGATGGCGAGGACCGGCTGGTCCAGCCACTTGGCGAGCCGGGGGCGCAGCGCCTTCGGGGCGAAGGTGGCGAACAGGCTCACGAAGATCCAGACGAAGAATCGCAGGCCGACCTTCTCCAGGCCGCCGGGGTCGAGGGCGGTGACGGAGGCGAGCCGTCCGGGCCGCCGGTGCGCCTGGTTGAGGACGAGCCAGCCGCCGTAGGAGGAGCCGACGAGGTGCACCCGGTCGAGGCCGAGCGCGTCGAGGGCCTCGTCCATCCACTGCGCGGCGCGCTCGGGCTGCCACATGGGCTCGCGGTGGACACTGCGGTTCGCGTCGCCCGGGGTGTCGAGGGCGTAGACGGGGCGGTCGAGGCTGAGCCCGGGGGTGTTGGGGAACCACATGGCGGAGGAGTAGGCCGCGCCGTGGATCAGGACGATCGGCGTCCGGGACTCGGCGGCGGGATCCGCGGGCCCGTACCGGTAGACGTGCGTGGTGCCGAAGCTCGTCTCCACGTCCGTCTCGGAGCGGACGGGCGCCCCCATCGCGCGGAGCACGTCCTCGGCGGCGAAGTAGCGGTCGCGCAAAGTGTCGTTGACGTAGCGGCCCACATCGCGGCGTACGCGGGCGGTGTTCTCGGGCACGGCGGCACCTCCTGTGAAGATCCGTTCTTCGTGGTACGACCGTACCATCAATGTGGTACATCGGTATCATGAAAGGGTTCGGGTAGCGGAGTGCGAACCCACCATCGACAGGCGGAGACACGGGAACATGCCGAAGCGGGTGGATCACGAGGAGCGGCGCGCCCAGATCGCCGAAGCGCTCATCCAGGTCGCGGGGCGGCGCGGGCTGCACGCCGTCGGCATGCGCGACGTGGCCGCGGAGGCGGGCGTCTCGCTCCGGCTCGTGCAGTACTACTTCGAGACCAAGGAGAAGCTGCTCTTCTACGGCCTCCGGCACCTGACCGACCGCTTCACCGCGAGGGTGGGCGCCCGACTGGCCGCCGCGGGCCCGGACCCGGGCCCGCGCGCCACGGTGGAGGCATTGCTGCTGGCCTCGCTGCCGACCGACGAGGAGAGTCGCACGTTCCACCTGCTGTACAGCTCGTACGCGATCCTGTCGGTGACCGACGAGGCGCTCGCCGCCCAGCCCTTCATCGACAACCCCGACGCCGCGGAGCACGCCCTGACCGGACTCCTGGAACAGGCGCAGGCGTCAGGCGTGGCCGACCCGGACATCGACGCGCGCACGGAGGCGATCAGCCTGCTCGCGATGGCGGCGACCATGGGCACCAGCATCCTCGTGGGCCAGCGGAGTCCGGAGTCGGCGATCGCGGTGCTCCGTCACCACCTGGACCGGATCTTCACGACTGCCGAGACGTCCGAGGGGGGAGCGGGATCGACCTGATGCGTCGCGAAGCACCGGCATGCGGCGCCGGATATGGTGTTGATCTTGGCCGGCCGCGGCGGAAGCGGAGTCGGGCGGGGGCCGAGCCGGGGGTGAGCCGGGGGTGAGCAACGGCACTGCCGCATGGGAGGTTTCGGCGTGTTCGTAAGTGAAGAGGATGCATTCGATCCGGGTGAAATGCTGAGCCTCTACGACTCGGTCGGGTGGGAGGGCTACACCCGCGACGTCGAGAGGCTGTGCCGGGGCCTGGCGAACTCCCACTTGGTCATCACGGCACGAGACGCTTCGGGAACACTCCTTGGTCTGGCCCGGACGATCTCCGACGACGAACACATCTGCTACGTCCAGGATGTGGTGGTCAACCCCGCGTATCACCGGCAGGGCGTCGGCCGGTCCCTCGTCGAGCACCTCATGCGGCGGTATTCGCACTGCCGCTTCTTCCTCCTCTCCACGGACCACGAGTCGTCACCGGAGGGCAAGCGCAACCACGCGTTCTACCGAAGCCTGGGTTTCCTGTCCTACGAGGAGAAGGAGATGGCCGGCTTCGGGCTGCCCAGGAACCGCCCCGACCTGCGCAGTACGGCGTCCTGACCGGATCCGACACGGATCCCCCGCCCCCCACGCCCGCGGAGCAGCAACTGCGTTCCAGACGGATTATGACGCGGTGCGCGCGGATCGGCATCGGCGCGGGATGTCCCGCATTGACCCACTTGAGGCACCCCGTGTCCGTGTCCAGGCACATCATCTGGGCGGTTACGGAGCGGTCCGGGTCCCCGCGCCCTCCGACGGTCGTCCTGTTGCCTCCAACCGGGCGGCGGGCCGGCGTCCGGGCTCTACGGGCTGTAGGGGCTGTACGGGCGGCGTGGCCTTCAGGATGCTCCCCGCCGACCGGGCACCCACACGGCTTCCGTGCGCGCCCCGGCTCACATCGGCCGATGATGGGAGTACGGCCGAGCACACGGAGCTGACCATGACCGGTTGGCGTGTCAGGGACTACACCCCGGACGATCTCGAAGCGGTGATCCGGGTCGACGCGGAGAGCGGCACGACGGAAGAATCACCGCTCTTTCCGCTCTCGGACGCCGTGGCGGCCCTCCTGGCCCTCCACCCGGCGGTGGTGGCCACGGCCGACGAGGTGGTGGTCGGCGCCGCGGTGAGCAGGGTGGAGGGCGACCGGTCGTGGATCCTGCGCATCTGCATGGCGCCCGCCTGGCGGCACCGGGGGCTGGGCAGCGACCTGATCACGGCACTGGAGCACCGGCTGTTCGCCGGTGGAGTCCGAACGGTGCACGCGGTCCTGCCCGAGGGCGAAACCGGCGCAACCGCCCTGCACAACTGCGGCTTCGACGCCCGTCCGGGTCTGGTCTTCTTCGAGAAGCGCGGGCGGGTGACCCCGCAGGCGGTCGGCATGCTCGCGTCGCTGGGAGCGGAGCTGCCGCCCGGGGGACTGTGGCAGAAGGTCGCGGGCATGCAGCGGGAGAAGGAGCTCATCGAGCGGCGCCTGGTCCTGCCGCTGGCCCGTCCCGAAATGGCCGCCCAGCACGGAGTGGAGCTGCCGCGGGCGGTGATGCTGTTCGGTCCGCCGGGGACGGGCAAGAGCACGTTCGCGCACGCGATCGCCAGCCGTCTGGGGTGGCCGTTCCTCGAACTGTTCCCCGCCCGGCTGGCCGCCGAGTACGGGCTGGCCAGCGGGCTGAACCGACGCTTCGACGAGATCGCCCGGCTCGATCACGTCCTGGTCTTCATCGACGAGGTCGAGGAGATCGCGGGGACCCGGAGCGGCGCGGACGCGACCGCGGTCGGTGTCGTCAACGAACTGCTCAAGGCGATCGTCCGGTTCCGTGGCCAGGACGGGCGGCTGCTCGTCTGCGCCACGAACGACGTGACCACCCTCGACCCCGCGTTCCTGCGGCACGGCCGTTTCGACTACGTGCTGCCGATCGGCCCGCCCGACGACCGCGCGAGGGCCGCGCTGTGGGAGAGCTACCTGACCCGAGCGGGAGCGGAGGCCGACAGTACGGCGCTGGCGTCCGCCAGCGAGGGGTTCACTCCTGCCGACATCGCCCATGTGGCGCGCACCGTCTCGCAGATCCAGTTCGAGCGCACCATCGACACCGGAACCCGGGCCCGCCCCACCACCGATGACTACCTGGGCACCATCGGCGAGACCAGGCCCACGGTCAGCGCGGGCATGGCCCAGGAATTCGCCCACCAGACAGAGGAGTTCGCCCGCATCTAGACCGCCCCTTCCTCATCTGTTGCGCCTGCGGCGCTCTGCGGGCGGGCGGGCGACGGGTCGCCGGAGCTCTCCTGTTGACCGCTACTCACCGCCGCTACCGGCACGTTGTGGCACGGCCACCGAGCCGGCACGCCCCGTGCCCGGCGCGAGGCGGGCGTCACCGCCGGCTCCGGTCTTCGTTGAGGATGTCGCGAGAAGGGCAGGGTCACATGGAAAGCGTCGAGCTCGAACGCGAGCGGATCACCGCACGCCGACTCGAGCTGCTCACCGAGCTCGAGGACATTGATCGTGCTCTCGCGAGACTTGATTGCGCCGTCATCGTCTCCCGCTGGTGGACGGCGCCCAGCGGCCCCGGGAAACGGGGCACCGCATACCACCGCGACGACCCCGCGAATCCGTACCGAAGGTGCCTGCCCGGAACCCCCCATCGGACTTCCCTGTACGAGGCCCGGCTGGCGGGAATGAAGCCCTGCCGGACTTGCTACTCGTGACCACAGCCTCACCGCCGCCCGAAGTCGGCGAGGCCACGATGATTCCGGTGCGCGGCCCAGGGCTGCGGGAGGCCGGTGCACCCTGCGGAGAGGGGCAACGGTGTCGACGGACCGACGGCCGATGGATCTTGCTGCATACGGGGAGCGCACACGGAGCGGTCCGTGCTTCGTCTGTGCCTTCCTCACCGGGAACCCGGGCTATTCGCACGATGGGGCTTTCATTCTGTGTACGGCAGCCAGGCGTTGTTGTTCGCGTTGTACCAGTAGCTGTGGCCGGCGTTCAGGGCGACCGTGCGGAACGGGCGGCCGTGGTCGTCGATCCGGGTGGTGCCCTGGCGGTCGCCACTGCTCCAGGCCAGCTCCAGGTACCAGCTGACGTCCTGACCGAGTGTGGCGGCGTCGATGTTCAGCACTTGGGGGTCGGTGGCGGAGACCTTGTACGGGAAGTCGGTCGAGGCCGTCGGTCGCTCGCCCTCCTTGCCAGGTACCGGCCTGGCCCTCGGGGAGGCGTCGTCCAGGTCCACGGCGAAGGACGCCGGCACCAGCGCGCCGCCGCAACCGGCGCCCATGGTGTACGCGTTCCAGCCGGGAGCCTTGCGGCCGCTCACGACATGGACGTACAGCGCGTGCAGGACCGCGGGCTTGCCCTCGGTGCCCTGGACGGTCAGCTGCATGCGCAGGTGCCCCGCCGGGGCGGCGTCCAGGGCCCGGGCCCACCCTTCGGTCGCCTGCCCGGCAGGGGGCGGTGGGACGGTGCCGGGTGCCTTGTCCAGGGCGAACCACTGGTCGCAGGGGCTGTCCCAGTTGTCGGGCAGGACGTTGACGGTGAACGGGGCGGTGGGGGAGGTTCCCTCCTTGGCGGTGGCCGGCGAGGCGGACGTGGACGTTGTCGAGGGGGACGACGGTCCGGGGCTGGACGGGGGTGCGGAATCGGCTGTGGCCGTGGGTGACGACGACCCGCCGGACGGCAAGGCCGGGCCCGCCTCCGCCCGCTCGCGCGAGGACGGTTGGACGGCGCCGTGGCGCGTGTCCCCGTGACCCGTGTCTCCCATGGCGGAGACGGCGGCGGCGGTCCCCGCCACCGCGGCGGTGGCCAGGGCGGCCGCAACGGCGAGCAGTAGCCGAGGACGCCGGGCCCGCGGTACGGAGGCCCGGGCGGGGCCCGGCTGGACAAGGGCGGCGTGGGCGTGTGCGGGTGCCTCCGGTGCCGGTGCCGGTGCCGGTGCCGGTGCCGGTGCCGGTGCAGGGGCGGGGGCCTCCGCCGGTGCCGGCGCGGGAGCGGAGGTAGGCGCCGGGGCGGGTGCTTCCGCAGCGGCAGTCCCGGGCGCCGGGGCGGGCCCGGCTGCGGACGCCGGAGCCGGTGCGGGGTCGGTCTCCGCCCGCGGCCGGACCTCCGAAGCCTCCCTGGCCACCACCACCGCCGATGCAGGCGGCACCTCCGGCGCGGCGTCACCGCCCCGCGGCACCGCGGAGTTCGCCGCCCCCGGCGCCGAGGCCTGCCCCTCCGTCACCCCCCGCCGCCGCTCCACCAGCGCCAGCAGCCACTGCCGGTGCAGCGCGAGCAGTTCGTCGGCCGAGGCACCGCAGACTCGGGCGAACCGCTCCACCGGGGCGTAGTCCGTGGGCACCGCCGCGCCGCTGCAATAGCGGTGCAGCGTCGAGTTGCTGGAGTGCAGACGCTTCGCGAGCGTGCCGTAGCTGCGCCCCGAGCGCTCTTTGAATCCGCGCATCAGCGCCGCGAACCGCTCGGTCTCCGTGGCCATTCCACCCTCCCCCTTGTCCCGGAAGCACGTTCCAGGCTCACCCGATCGCCCAGGTGAGAGGGGTCGGGAGCGTTCCAGGGTTTCTACTATCCCGGTCCAGACGCCACTGGGACAAAACCCGCCCCACAGTTGCGTCATCAGCCCGTCGGTCCGCCGATCGGATCGGCGGGCGGATTAGGCGGTCGCAACGGGAGGGCCCCCACCCGCCCCACCGACCGCCCTCGGCCGCCTGCGTCAGCAGCCGACCGGAACAGCAGCCTCACCCAACGTCTCGTCAGGCGGGAAGCGCAAGCCTCCGTCTGACGACCGCACCGACACGGAGAGTTCCCCATGCGCACCTACCGACTCCGCACCGCTGCCCTGGCCACCGCCACCGCCGGCCTCGCTCTGGCCCTGACCGCCTGCGGCGGATCGGACAGCGCCGGCGGGCCGACCGCGAACCCCGCCGCGACCAAGAGCGCGGACAAGCCGGTCTCGAGCGGGACCGTGACGTCGTCCGGGGAGGGCGCCTCCGCCGCCCCGTCCGCAGGCAAGGTCACCGGAACCGGCACGGTCACCGTCACCCCGGCGAGGGCCGGTTCGGGCGGCAAGGGCACGGGGGACACCACCGGTGACTCCTATGCCTACACCCACCCCTGCTCGGCACGCGACCTGACCGTCAAGGTCACTTCCCCGAAGGGCACTCCGGCCACCGTCCGCGTCATCACCGTGACCAACAACGGTTCCACCTCCTGCGGTCTGGACTACTTCCCCACCGTCGCCTTCAGCGCCAAGGGCGCCCCGCTCGGTCTCCAGGCCACTGCCCCCGGCGGACTGGGCGGAGCCCCGGCGTACCCGGTGCACCCCGGCGCCACCGCGTATGCGGCCGTGGACCTCAACCCGTCGGGTGGCAACGGCCCCGTGGCCGACGAGGTCAACGTCCTGGCCGACAAGGAGCACATGCCGAACGCGGACGGCGTCAGCCTCCCGCTGGCCAAGCCGGGCAGCGTCGCCAACCCGAAGGTCGGCCTGTACCGCACCAACACCCGCGACGCGCTGAGCGCCTTCTGAACGGAGTTCCGGGGGGCCGCGGCCGCGGCCGTCCCACGGGGTGCGTCGCCCGGCGGGCTCAACTGTCCTGGGCAACTGCCTCGCCGTACCCAGGGCAGTCCGAGACGAGCTCAAGGCCCTCAGGGGAAGAAGGCTCGGAAGAAGGTTCCAATCTGGAACGGCAGCAGGAAGTTGCAGCGGGGATCGATGCGCGAGTGCGCTTCATGAGGGCCAAGGCTTCCGGGTCCGCATCTGGCACGGATCTGGCACGGGGCCATTAGAAAGGTCTAGGCAACGCGAAAGCCCCAGGTCGCTGACCTGGGGCTTTGCTATGGAGCGGATGACGGGAATCGAACCCGCGCTATAAGCTTGGGAATCCCCGACCCATGTTTGCTGACCATGCCACTGAGCTGGGCGTTAGCAGCGGCAGATCCTTCGGGTGATGCCGCGAGATTGACCGCCGTGTACCGCGGATGCCCGCCCCAAGTGGTGCGCAAGTGGTGCGGTGAGAAACCAACCTCTACCAGTGTCATCAGCTAGATCGGTCTCGCAGTCAGCTGTAGACGCGGCCGGGGGTGCAGCGTCACGAGTGGCCAGTTGCGCGTCGTTCCAAGTCGTTCAGGCGGGTGAGCGCTTCTTCGATTGACTTGAGCCCCATGTTGCAGGAGTCGACCTGCCTTTGGAATCGCTGCTGGTCCTCTGCCTCCTGAGCCCGCTCCTGGAGGGCTTCTGCCTGATCGCTCGACCCGATGTACATCCTGGTTGGCGGAGCAGCGGCGAACGCATCGTCTCCTGAAGCTGCGACGTGGCGCATCGCGGTCCTCAACTTGACGTCGCCGCGCCGTTCGGCGAGATCGCGAACGGTTCGGAACGCTTCCCGCCGCTCCTTCTCCAGGAACCACTCTGCGGTGCACCCACCACGGGACGTAACCTCCTCAAAAAGGACTCGGGTCGTGGCTAGTGCTTCTCTAGCGGCGGTGCCATCAGGGCCCAGGGCCAATCGTTTTCGACGCATCCACCACGAGCGCCCGAACGAGAGCATCGTCGCAATGAACGCGAGCCACCCAGGGACGAACTTCGGCCAATCGGCCCACCAATTAGAGGTCACACGGAACCGTGACTCACTACTCGCGCGTACTCAAGAGCTCGTTCTCTTCCAGCGCCAAGACGGGCTTACAAGGGAGTCAGCGCGTCGGCCACCGCGCTCATCTTGGCGATGATCACATCCGCGCCCGCATCGCTCAAGGCGCGCGCCTTGCCGACCTTGTTGGCAAAGCCGATAGAGGAGCCTCCGATGGCCTTCGTGGCTTCCACGTCCGTCACTGAATCGCCAATGAGGGTGCAGTGGTGGGGGTGTGTTTGCAGCTGGCTGGCGGCCAACAGCAATGAGTGGGGGTCGGGCTTCATTGCGTCCGGCCAGTACGGAGCGCGCCCCACGACCGCTTCCACGAGATGACGGAGTCGGTGCAATCTCAGGAAGGTGCGTACGCATGCACTTGAGTTGTTGCTGACGATGGCGACCTTGCGGCCCGAGGCGTGGGCTGCTTCGAGAGCGGCCACGGCTCCTGGGATGGGCGGTCCGGCCAGCTTGACGGCTGTCACTTCGGCCTTGGTCAGCTCCTCCTCGATCGCCCTCAGGGCGGATTCTCCACCCTGAGGGGAAAGGCGGAGGATCTCCATCGGGTCGTCGGTCTCGTGAGCCTTGCTGCCCAGACCCGTGTCGTACCTCGCCAGGGTCTCGGCGAGATGGCGCGCTACATCCGGGGCCGGGCTCCCCGCGAACACGTCGCAGATAGGCCCGTCAAAGTCGAACAGGACCGCTCGGGTCCCTCCGAGAATCTCCGCGAGGGTGCTACTTCCCATCCGGGTCAAAGTCCCTTCCGATGGTCTCCCAGACGCTGTCGAACCACATGCGCGCCTGATTCACCTGCTGGGCACCACTGGACGATTCACCCTCGTTCAGCGAGTAGTGGAACAGGGTGGCGTCGGCCCCCACCAGGTCGTAGATCTCTATGGCTTCGCCCTGGGTGACGACCTTGTTCGGCCGGATCGGGTAGTACCCGAAGAAGGCGTCTTCCTGGTTGATCACGTAGAGCTTGAAGAACTGCGTCCCGCTGTGCACGCGAACGCTGACCTTCGCTTCGTTGACCAGCCCGAGCACGCTGAGCTCATGCATCGTGTTGGCAATGCTTCGGGTGAAGCTGACCATCATGGCGTGCATGCGGGCGCGTAGACGCGGGTCGTCGGCGCCATCCTCGCGCCTGACAGGCGCCGCCTGGGGCACTGACATGTCTGGCACCAGGATGCGGATGTTGATGCTCGAAGGGGTCAGACGCCCGATACGGATCTTGTCGATCGGTTCCTGAAGTGCTCCGTGCAACGTTTCGCTGGAGAACCCTGCGAAGTCGATCGACACAGTCTGACTGGCGAAAGCCTGCTCCACGTACGGGCGGAGACCCGCCGGCCGTTCGGTGCGGTTCCGGACGTACACACCGCTGCCCTTGCGGGAGACGATCAGTCCCTCGTCCTCCAGTTCACGGAGGGCGCGTTGGATCGTGGCTCGGGCGAATCCGTACGCCTCTGTCAGTTCCTTCTGCGAGGGGATCTTGTCGCCAGGCCCGAGCTTCCGGGTCCGAATGGCTGCGCTGAGACTGCTCGCCACCTGCTCGTACGGCGGCCGGTCGTCGTCCGGGTCCAGGGGTTCAGGCGTGAACGTCATGCCGTCGATGCTACGACCTCTTCCGCCGATTAGGACAGCCAAGACAGTCAGGTGTTGACGTGGCTAGCCAGGATGGCTACGTTGTTCTCATCTGAACCGGGCTAGCCAAGTTGGGCAGGTCTAGACGGAGAGCTCTGCCAGGAAGTACGCCCATCAGCACTCGGTAGTCCCGTCTCGACGGGAGCCCGATCCAGGGTTACCGCGCTCATCGAGTCGCTGCCGGTCATTGAGAACTCAACAGAGTGGTCACCGCCTCCTGTAGCTGAAAAGGCGGTCAGCGCGGCTGAGGTTCGCGCATTCAACCCTTCCGCAGTCCTGTCCAGGACTGCGGCCGGTTGTCCTCCGCCCGTCTCGTACGGGCGGATCGAGCGAAGCCGGAGTCCTTCCTGCTTCACCTGCAATGCAGTGCAGCCCCCGGCGTTCCCGCGCCGAGGGCTGCTGAGTCCCGTTCCTCTGTAGAAGGAGCAAGACCCATGAAGTCCATCGTTGCACTTCAGAGCACCGTTACCCCGTGGTCCGACGGTCTGGAGCCGTCGGATGCGGAGCTGGATGCGATCGAGACCGAGATGCCGCTGATCCTGGCGGAGGTCGAGCTGCTCGACGCGCTGATCTCCCAGCTGGACCGGCCGGCGTCGGAGTTCGACGCCCGCCGGATCCGCCGGGCCCGTAACCGGGTCCTCGCAGCCCGTACGTCGCTGACCAACCAGGCCGCCGCTTCCCTGCCGGGCGGTGCCGCATGACGCACACGGCCCGCCTCGTCAACTCCTGCCTCGGTGAGTGGGAGGTCTACGTCGCGATCGACGCTCCCTCTCCGAGGGAGTGGCCGGAGCACCTGTTCGCCCGCACCGTGCCGGTGCCCACCGTCGCGGAGCGCTCCGCGGCTCTGGCTGGCCTCGGCTACGAGGTCGTGTCGGGCCAGAGGTGGAGGTGGGACGAGCTGGACGACGACGACACCGGACCGGTTCGCCTGGTCGCGTCGGTCACCGTCCACCGGATCGCCTCGGGGGCAGCCCGGTGACGGCGCGGCCTCCGCTGGAGCAGATCGCAGTCCTTGAGGGGATGCTGTCGAAGCTGACGCGGGTCCTGGTGGTCGTCGCGTTCGTGGCGCTGGTCTTCACCGCCTCCAACGTGACGATGTTCGCCATCGACCACCATGTCTCCCCGTGGATCGCCTGGCTCCTCGACCCGATGGTCGCGGTCGCGCTCGGCACGGTCCTCATTTTCGACGGCCGTCTCTCCGAGTACGGGCTCTACCCGTCCGGATGGGCCGCGGGACTGCGCTGGTTCACCGGCCTGGGCACGTGGGTGATGAACTGCTGGACCTCCCTGTGGCCCGCCGGTTCCTCCTTCGGCATCCCCCGGGAGGTGGACCCGGCCGGGCTCGTCCTCCACTCCGTCCCCCCGGTCCTCCTGATCGTCCTTGCTGAGGCGATCAACCACTACCGGCACCAGATCCTCGCGAAAACCACCGCTCTGCGGTCCCTGGTGGACGCCGAGGTGGGCGAGGTGGACGCCACCCCTGCCCCAGCCCGCTCCACCGTGGCACCGGGCCCGGCCGGGGCGGACGCCCCGACGGAGCCTGAGGCCGGGTTGCCGTATCTGGCGCCGCTGGTCATCTGCGGTGACCGCCAGGTGTTCCACCCGGCTATCCCCCACACGTCCACCCCGGCCCACCAGGCCGAGCTGGAGCCCGAACGTCTGTCTGCCGGAGAGGCCGCGAACGTCATCCGAGCGTGCTGGGTGCAAGGCAAGAGCCTCCCTGAGGCGGCCAGGCTTTCCACCCGTTCCACCTCCTACGTACACAAGCTCTACCAGCGTCTCAACGAAGAGCGTCAGGCCCGGGACTTGGTCACCGTCGCGATCGGGTCCGACGGATGAGCACGCTGCCCGTCTACTCGTGGCGCCTGGCCCCGGAGGGGCTGGCCACCCGTCGGCAGCTCCGCGCCGCCGGCCTTCGCCCCGGTGGGCAGGATGTCGTCGCTCAGGTGGAGCGCCCGCGCTACCGGCGCGGCCCACTGGTCGCCTTCCTCTACCGGATCGAACTGGCCCTGCCGGTCCGTCCCATGACCGAGGCCAAGACTGCCGCTCTGGCGAAGGCGAACACGGCCCGCCGCATCTGCCCCGAGTGCCGCACGGACGCCGGGTATGTGATCCCGGCCGCGCTCGGCATGTGCGTCCCGTGCGCCTACCCCGAAGAGCAGCACGTCGCCTGAACACCTCAGCAGGGCCCGGCCGCCAGCCTCCTACAGCAACAGCCGGGCCCCCTTCTCCCGTGAAGGAGCACGTTCAGCATGACCGACACCATCACCCAACCGGTAGCACCACCCACGGATGCCGGTCCTGATCCGTCCGCCCCGACTGGCGGCGAGACGGCCATGGCCGCCAAGGTCGAGCACACGACGGGTGGATTCCCCGTGGTGCCGCTCGCCCTCTCTGGGGCGAACGCCACGGCCGGCCTGCTCGCCACGGCCGCCATCGTTGGTGGCCCGGTCGCCGCTGCGGTGGCGATGACCGGCGCCGTCGCCCTCGGAGCAGCCGCCCGCAAGCGCAGCAAGCCCGGCGAAGCCAAGACCACTTCGAAGTCCGCAGCTCCGGCCGCCCGTTCCGCCGGTACGGGCCGCGTTCCCGCACAGCGCCCGTCCGCTCGTTCCGGGGCCACCACGTCCCGCAAGGGCGCCGGGAAGGCGAGCCACCGGGCGGGTAGTCCAGCAGGCGGCGGAAAGAGTGGCTCTCGCTCGAGTAAGGGCCGGGTGCAATCGGCCCGGCAGCGTGCCGCTCAGGCAGCCGGTCGTCTGGCCGGGGGCAGGGCGGGACAGGTACGCGAATTGCGTACAGCGGCCCGTACCCAGTCCCCGAGCCGGGCGGCGGCTCGTTCTGCGGGTGTGCAGGCGCGGCGGCAGGTCGCCGACAACCGGCGGGCCGCCAAGGCCGCCGAACGCGCCACCAGCACCAAAACCGCTCGTGGTCCGGCCGCGCGGACACTCTCCAAGGGCATGTCCAAGGCCGCCGCGGTCCGCGACAAGGCCGTTGGCGCGGCCCGTCAGGTGCGGGACCGCGCTGCCGGCCGGGCTGTCGCCTCCGGTCGTGAGGGGATCCGGCAGGCCGCGCTCCGCAAGCGGGTCGCCCAGCTCAGCGCTCCCGCCCGCAAGACGGCACGGAAGGCACTGCGCCGCTCCGCGGCCCGCTTCCACGGCCGCCGGGCACTGGCCGGGCTGCTCGGGGCTGCGGCCGGAGTGCTCGGCATGGTGAGCACGCCGCTCGGCCGCAGGCTGCGGATGCCGTCGCTGATGCACCCCGGTCGGCGCCTGTACCGAGCCCTGGTAGGCCGGGCCAGCTCGGCCCGCGAGGCCCGGGACGCGGAGATCAGCGCACGGCTGGAGCAGGACGAGCAGGCCGCCGAGCAGCAGGCAGTAGCCGAGCAGAGCGAGGACGAGCAGCAGATCGGGGACCGCGTCGAGCGGCCCGCAAGCCACATCCCGGCACCTCCCGCCAGTGAAGGAGCACCCCAGGTGAGCACCGCTTCCGGTTTCCGCTTCGAGGAGCACGCGGCCGAGATGGAGGCCGCCGCCCAGTCCTACGAGCCCGACAACGCGATGGAGATCCTCGCCATGATCGAGGGGCTCCCGCACGCTCTCGGTTCGGTCGCCAACGTCATGAAGATCCTCAGCGAGCGGGCCGACGAGGAGTTCCCGCTGCACAAGGCCGTCGCGGAGACGTTCCGCGACTGCTTCGGCGCCGTGATGGCGTCGGTGTCGCTGGCGGAGGAGATGGGCCCGGTGTTCCGGCAGGTCCACGAGGCCGACATCGCCCGTCACGAGGACCCCCGCAACGGCCTGGACGCCGAGAAGGGCTGGAACGTCTGAGATGAGCGCCCACACCGTCAAGAACAACGGCGGGGTGGCCCTGGACTGGGCGGCCGGTCACGGACCCGTGACCGGCGCCCTGTCCGCCACCACCGGAGCCTTCGCCGTCGCCACCGTCGGCACCCTCGCCCACATGCCCCCCAGCTGGGCCCTCGCCATCGGCACGGCCGGAGCGATCGGCCACACCGCCACCGGACTGCGCCAGAAACTCGCCGGACGCACCATCGGCGCCCGCGCTACCTCCTGGCTCCTCGGCGGCGGCTGGACCACCTGGGCCCTCGCCACAGGCCCCCTGACCTGGACCGCCCTCGGATCGCTGGCCACCCTCGGCGTCGCCATCGGCGCCTCCGCCCGCGCCACCGGCCTCTACGAAGAAGCCCGCGAACTCGAAGCACTCGAAGCAGCCGAACGCCACGTCGCCCGCGAACTGTCCGCGGAACGGCGCGGGATCGCCGCGGAGTGGGTCGACCGCATCCAGCGCGTCTGCGGGATCACCGTCCGCGTGCTGGCGGTGGAGATCTGGCCCACCGGGACCGGCTTCACCATCGACGCCGAACTCCCCGCCGGCGGAACCACCTACGACCGGATCGCCCGCGAGAACGCCAAACTCTCCGCGGACGCCCGTCTGCCCCACGGCTGCACCGCCGCCGCCACCCCCGGCGTCGACCAGGGGCGCGTGCTCATCGACGTGACTACCGCCAACGTACTGGCGGAGGAAGTCCAGTACCCCTCCGACTACAGCGCCCTGTCCATCCACACCGGCGTCCCCTGGGGGTACCGGACCAACGCGGACGAGATCCGCGCCTACCTGCGCGAGCAGTGCGCGCTGGTCGTCGGCCCGACCGGCTCCGGCAAGACGAACATGGTGCACGTCATCCTCGCCGGATTCGCCCGCGCCACGGACATGCTGACCTGGGTCATCGACCTGAACGCCGGATCGGCCGGCCTGCCCTGGGTACGCCCCGCCATGGAAGGCGGGCAGGGACAGCCGGTACGGCCCGGTGTCGACTGGCTCGCCTCCACCCACGACGAGGCCATGCTCATGCTCGATGCGGCCCTGCGGATCGGCCTCTACCGCAAGCGCGCCTACCAGGACCTCATGTCCAAGGCGAACACCGACCTCCTCCCGGTCACCGCCCAGATCCCGCAGATCATGATCGTGATCGACGAGGGAGCGGAGATCCTGACCAGCGGGGATCCGGAGATGCGCAAGCTCGCCAAGAAGATCCTCGAAGTGATCCGCATGCTCCGCGCCATGGGCATCCGCACCGTCCTCACCGCCCTCGGAGCCACCGGATCCGTCCTGGGCAACCTGATGATCCGCCGCGAAGCCAAGGTCCGCGTCGCCCTGACCGGCGGTGAGACCGAGGGCATGGACCTGTCCAAGCTCTTCCCCGGCGGCCGCGGACTGCGGGTCGAGCAGGCACCCCACAAGGGCACCGGCTTCATGGGCACCCCCGAATCCCCGGTCGCCCTGTTCGGAACGTGGCGGATCCTGCCCAACCAGATCCGCGACATCGTCCACGCCACGTCCGACCGTCACCCCCGCCTCGACGACATCTCCGCCAAAGCCGCCGGACCCGACTACGCCCGCCGCTGGGACCACGCCCGCACCGCATGGATCAACAGCCACCAGGAGACCAGTAGCGCGCCCACCGAATCCCCTACGGCCGGCACTGCCCCGGCCGTCGGCGGGCTGAGCCTGTCGGCGCTCCGTGACAACCCGCCCGCACCCGCGCCCGCTGCGCAGGACGAGGACGCGATGGCCGCGGAGTTCATGGCACAGATCGACGCCCAGTTCGGCACCACCCCCGAACCCGCGGCCGGGCCCGAGCCCGCGCAGCAGGCGGGAACGGCGCTGAACCTGTCCGCGCTCCGCGACGACAGGGAGACCGGGCCCGGGTGGCTGGCCGACGCGGTCACCGCAATCCACGCGGCAGGGGGCGACGGCATGAAGCCGGCCGCCGTGGCCGACCTCGTGGGCCGCAGCCGCGAAGCCGTCCGCAAGGCCCTCAAGGCTGCCGCTGAGCGCGGCGAACTGGTCTACCGCGACCGCGGGCCGCACTCCGTCTACGTTCACCCCGACCACGCCTGAGAGCGCCACACACGGCTACTGCCTACTGCCTACCGCCAACTTGGCAGTAGGCAGTAGAACGGCCCGCTACTGCCCACCAGGCGCCTCTATCAGGGGTTTTGGCAGTAGGCAGTACCGGGTTGGCAGTAGGCAGTAGGCAGTAAGCACGCGCACGCAGAGCGACCACCCACCGCGGGCTGCCCCCACCACGAGGGGCCGCCCGGACCGCGTCCAGGAGCCTGCAATGCCCTATGAACCCACGATCGCGAGCACCACCCCGCCCGCCCGCTACGGCGACCCGATTCTCTACCCCACCACCGTCCAGCAGCCCGTCATGCTGCCCGCCGAACTCCCGCCCGGGGTCCAGCTCGTCACCCTCCCGGGCGGCATCCGAACCCTCGCCTACACCCACCCGACCGAGCCCGTACCGGCCCCCGTCCAGCCGATCCCGGCATGGGCCAAGACCACCGCACTCCTCGCCCCGACCGTCGGCGGCGGGATCGCCGCGGCCGGGTACGGGATCGCCTACGCAGCCCCGGGACTGATCGCCATGACCGACGCCCTTTGGGTCGCCATCGCCCTCATCGCCACCGGCGCCCTCGCCCCGCTCGCCCTCAAGGCCACTCGGGGGACCAACGGCCGGCACACGGTCCCGGTGCAGCACGTCACCCAGAACATCACCGCGTCCGGGATGTTCGGCCGCGCCAACGGCACCATCCACCAGCGGTAGCCGGGCATGGCCGCGTACCAGTACCTGAACTGGGGCGACGCCAGCCACTACGACCGAACCCGGGACCTGCCCTGCGTGCTCTGCGGCAGGCCTACCCCGCTCCGCTCCCACGCGGACGAGGCCGTCCACAAGGTGTGCGCCGAGGACTGGAACGCGGGCAACCCGGACCAGCCCCGCCGCTACACCCTCCCGGCCAAGGACAAGCCGCAGCACGACGTCGGCACCTGGCGCTTCCACAACGACGGCCCCAACACCCCCAGCCAGCACCGGACCGCGGTCACCGAACTGCGGCCCCTTGGCCCCGATGAGGGGCCCCTCGACCTCTTCGCCGCATGACCTGAATCCCACTGAGGAGACCCGATGACCCGCGCGATTCTGCCCATGAGTGAGCGAATCACCGACGCTGCCGCGCTGCTGGCGGGCAAGCGCACCGTCCGCTGCCCGTACCCCGGATGCGGCGTGAGCGTCCGCTACCGCCACGTCACCCCCGACGAGGCCAAGCGCCTGACGGACCTGGCCACCGACCACTCCCGCCACTGACAAGCCGAAGGCGGCCCCCTCACGCCAATGAAGCGGGGCCGCCCTCGTCTCCCAGCACTCTCAAGAACTGGAGAGCACCAGCATGACCCAACCCACCGACATCCCGCGAGAGCACCAGCCTCGCTTACTGGATGCGTTCTGCTGCCAGGGCGGCGCCGGCATGGGCTACCACTACGCCGGCTTCGCCGTAACCGGCGTCGACAAGGATCCCCAGCCCCGCTACCCGCTCGCCTTCCACCAGGGCGACGCCATCGACTTCACCCACGAGTTCGGCGCCGGCTTCGACTTCATCCACGCCTCCCCGCCCTGCCAGCACGACACCGACTGTCAGCGCATCCAGGGCAACACCCACCCCGACCTGATCGGCCCCACCCGCGACGCGCTGAACGCCACGGGCCGCCCGTGGGTGATGGAGAACGTCCGCGGCGCCGCCCGCAAGCTCCACCGCCCGGTGATGCTCTGCGGGTCTATGTTCGGGCTGAAGACCTACCGGCACCGGTACTTCGAGACCGGCGGCGGCTTCACTCTCACCCAGCCGGAACACCCCGCCCACACCGCCCCGCAGGCCAAGATGGGCCGTCCCGTGCCAGAAGGCTCGTACGGGCAGTACGTCGGCAACTTCTCTGGCGTCGACCAGGCCCGGCAGGTCATGGATGTGCCGTGGATGAACCGCGACGGCATCCGCGAATGCATCCCCCCGGCATACACCCAGTGGATCGGCCACCAGGCCCTCGCACAGCTCGGCGCCCCGGCGGTGGCAGCATGAGCGCCCTGCCCGGCATCGGCCTTTCCGGTCTTGACCTGCTCGCCCACGCCGTCACGGCGGCAGAACGCGGCTGGTACGTCTTCCCTCTCCGGCCCCGCGACAAGCGGCCCGCCGGCCACGCACAGGCCCACTGCCCGCGCACCGGCCGGTGCGCGAACGGCCACCGCACCCCGGAGCAGCGGGCAACCACCGACCCGGATCTGATCGCGGCCGCGTGGACCCACGGCCCGTACAACATCGGGATCGCGACCGGCCCCTCCGGGCTGCTGGTCGTCGATCTCGACATGCTCAAGCCGACAGACGTAGAAGGAACGCCTGACGGCGTAACTGCTTTTGAGGCGCTCTGCGAGCGCGCCGGACAGGCCGTCCCCACCACCTACCGCGTGCGGACCGCGCGCGGCGGGATGCACCTGTACTTCACCCAGCCCGCCGGGACCCGGCTCGGCAACACCGCTGGACGTCTGGGGAAGCACATCGACACCCGGGGCTGGGGCGGGTACGTCGTCGCCCCAGGCAGCAGCACCCCGGACGGCGCCTACACGGTGCTGGGCGACATCAGCCCCATCCCACTGCCTGGATGGCTCGCCGACGCTCTCACTGCCCGGCCCAGGCAGGTCAGGGAAGTGCCGATGCCGATGACCGGGAAGGGCTCCCGGTACGCGTCGGCGGCTCTGGACAACGAAGTACGCAACGTTGCTCATGCCGGGGATGGAACCCGCAACGACACCCTGCTCAGGGCCGCGAGGGCTCTGGGGCGGTTCGTCGCGTCGGGCGACCTGACCCGCATGGAGGTTGAGCAGGCTCTTAGTAGCGCGGCAGCCGGCAACGCCACCGAGTCGGAGCGCTACTACGACGACGTCATCGCCCGGGGTCTGAACTGGTCGATCGCCAACAACCCCGCCGGCGGCCGGAGCGCGGCATGAACGATCACCTCCCCGCTCCCTCTAAGAGCCCTCTCGGCCACCGCGCCGCCGAGGACGCCGAGCAGCCGCCCCGGCAGGTGGTGGTGGGCCCCCCGGAGGGCGTCGCCGAAGGCGTCACTTCCGGCTCTGACCCGCACCCGGCCACCCCGTCCGTTCCCGCCCGGAGGGAAACACCCATGCCCGAGCCCATCGACGGCGCCGCCCTGCTCGACGAGGTGGAAGCCTTCCACCGCAGGTTCAACATCTTCCCGCTCGAAGCCGCGTACGTCGCCGTGGTCTTGTGGGACGCGCACGCGCACCTGCTCGACGCCTTCGACGCCACCCCGCGGATCGCGTTCCTTTCCCCGGAGCCCGGCTCCGGCAAGTCCCGGGCCCTGGACGTGATCGAGACGCTGGTGCCCAACTCCATGGCGGCGGTGGACGCCTCGCAGTCCGCGCTGTTCCGGTCCGTCGCAGGCGTTGAAGGGGAGAGGCCCACGATCCTCTTCGACGAGATCGACACCATCTTCGGACCCAAGGCCGCAGGCGATGAAAACCTGCGCAAGTTCCTCAACGCCGGACACACCCGCGGCAGGAAGATGTACCGGTGCGTCGGGGACGGCGCCAACCAGACCGTCGAAGGCTTCCCCGCCTACTGCGCCATCGCCCTCGCCGGCCTCGGCTCCCTGCCCGACACGGTCTTCACCCGCTCCGTCATCATCCGCATGCGCAAGAAGGCCCCCAACGAGACGTGCCAGCCCTGGCGCGAGCGCATCCACAAGAAGCAGGGCCACGCACTGCGCGACCGCCTCACCGCCTGGGCCAACTCCGTACGCAAGCAGGTCACCGAGTCCTGGCCCACCATGCCCGACGGGATCACCGACCGGCCCGCCGATGTGTGGGAGCCCCTCCTCGCTGTCGCTGAAGCCGCAGGGGGCACCTGGCCCGAGCGGGCCCGCGCCGCGTGCCTGGAGCTGGTCTCCGCCGCGAAGGAGAACGATGCTTCCTCCCTTGGTATCCGCCTGCTGACGGATCTGCGGGATCAGGTCTTCCGCGGGGAGGAGCGGATGCCGACCGCGGCCATCCTCGAATGCCTCCTGCGCATGGACGACGCCCCGTGGGCCGACATGGACGGCAAGCCCCTCACCTCCCGCACGCTCTCCCAGATGCTCGGCCAGTACGTCACCGCGGCCAACAAGCCCATCAAGCCCCGCGGGATCCGGGTCGGCTCCACCACGCCTAAGGGCTACTACGCCGAGGACCTCGCCGACGCCTGGGCCCGCTACTGCCCCCTGCACCCCCAGAAGTCCGCAACAGCCGCCACATCCGCCACACCGCAGGTCAGCGGGGGTGAATCTGTGGCGGAAGCCGCCACAGCCATCCGCCACATGCACGCGGAAACCGCCACAACGCTCTTCCCCGTCGCCGGATAGCCCCGCGACCACCCGGTGCCGCCACCCCTGTGCGTGGCGGCACCGATCCGCCACAAAATCCCGATCCGCCACAGATCCAAGTCGCTGACCAGCGATGTTGCGGCGTGGCGGCTGTTGCGGATTCCCCAGAAGGGGGCGAGAAGCCCCCGCTCTACCAGGAGGCATGAAGCGTGAGCAGCACCGCCCGCATGCGGCACTTGGCGTCCGCACCGAGTGTGCAGACATCCCCCCTCGATGAGCAGTTCCTGGACGTGAAGCAGGCGGCCAAGCACCTGGGCATGAAGGACGAGCGGTTCGTTCGGAGGCTCGTTGCCGAACGGCGGATCACTTACAGCAAGTTCGGCACGCACGTACGCATCAAGGCGAGCGTGCTGGACGAGTACATGCGAGCCAGCGAAGTGCCGGCCGTTCCCGTCCGCCGGCGGATGCGGAGGGCGGCGTAGTGGCAGCGAAGCGCACCAAGAAGGGCAAGGGCAAGCGGAGGTTCGGAGCGGTCCGCCAGTACCGTTCCGGGGCCTGGACCGCCTCCTACCTCGATCTGACGGGAGTACGGCGGCGGTCCCCCGAAACCTTCGAGACGGAGACCGACGCCGAGGTCTGGCTCTCCCAGGTAGAGGCCGACCTCACCCGCGGCGCTTGGCGGGACCCCGACGCCGGGGCGGTCAACTTCGAGGAGTACGCCCGGACGTGGGTGGCGGAGCGGGGCCTCGGCGCCCTAACTTACGAGCTGTACCAGCGGCTCTTGCGCCTGCATATCCTGCCTGCCTTCGAGGACATGGACCTCGACGAGATCACCCCACCCCGGGTCCGCGCCTGGCGGGCCGATCGCCTCACGGTGACCGGAGCGACGACCGTCGCCAAGTCGTACCGGCTGCTGAGCGCCATCATGGGGACCGCCGAGGACGACGAGCTGATCCGCCGCAACCCGTGCCGGATCCGCGGGGCGGGCAGGGAAGTTGCTGCCGAGCGGGAGATCGCGACGGTGGCGCAGGTGGACGCGCTCGCCGAAGCGATCGGGATTCGGTGGCGGTTGATGGTCTACCTCGGCGCGTACGGACCGATGCGGCCGGAGGAGCAGGCCGGGCTGCGGCGGGAAGACGTGGACGTCGACGCCATGACGATCCGGGTCAGGATCGCTGCGCCCGAGCTGAACACCGGCAAGCGTGCCGAGGGCCCGACCAAGTCGGGTGCAGGAAAGCGGATCATCGTTCTGCCGGAGTTCCTCCGCGAGGATCTGCGCCGCCACGTCGAGTGGTACGCCGAGAAGGGGCCCGGGGGACTCCTCTTCGTGGGGGAGAAGGGGGCGCCGTTCCGGCGTACGACGTTCGGGCGGAAATGGCGCAAGGCACGAGTGAAGGTCGGCATGCCCGCGTCCTTCAGGTTCTACGACCTTCGTCACACCGGCCACACCCTGGCGACGCGCTCCGGTGCCACGCTGAAGGACACGATGGTGCGGGCCGGCCAGTCCTCGGAGAAGGCCGCGTTGATCTACCAACACTCTGATCACGAGCGGCAGAAGGAGGTGGCCGGCGGGCTGGACGGGATGGTGCGCGCCGCCCGGGAGAAGGCCGCGGAGCAGGCCCGCCAGGGGTCAAGTGGTGCGCAAGTGGTGCGGGGCTCCTGAACCGGTCTAGACAATGACGAAGGCCCAGGTCTGTGACCTGGGCCTTCGTTCAAGAGCGGATGACGGGAATCGAACCCGCGCTATAAGCTTGGGAAGCTCATGTTCTACCATTAAACTACATCCGCATAGCGTTCCAGTTTTCTGGATCGGTATCTTCGGACACTCTACCCCATGATCGACCCCCGGTGAATCAGCCGCGGGGTCGTCGTTGTTTGTGGGGTGCACCGAGGGTCGTGGGGGCGGGAGTTGGGGCGTAACGTACCCGTGCGCGGTGGCTCCGGAGCGGTGTTGGAGTGGCGGCTGGAGCAGGTCGCGATCATCCCCTAATGTGGCGATTCGTCGCAGTACAGCAGGTTGGGGAAAGGGACTCGATGGAGAACACCGTCGTCCGTTGTGCCGAAGGGCACGTTTTCAGTACCGCTTCGTTTCCGCTGCAGCACCTCGGTGCCGGCCGGATCGGGCCCGGGCGGCTCTTGCGGTGCCCGCGGTGTGCGCGGCTGAGGCATGCCGTCCCCGTCGGCGCGGCGGCCGTCAAGCGATAGACGGTCCGGGGCGCGCGGCGCCGCTCTCGATTGGGGGTGGCCCGCGCGCACTGCGTATCCTCGGGACGTGCTTCTCTCAGACAAAGACATCCGGGCCGAGATCGACAGCGGACGGGTTCGCATTGACCCGTTCGAGGAGTCGATGGTGCAGCCCTCCAGCATCGATGTACGTCTCGACCGGTTTTTCCGGGTGTTCGAGAACCACCGCTACGCCCACATCGACCCCGCCGTCGAGCAGCCCGACCTGACCCGCATGGTCGAGCCGGAGGGTGACGAGGCCTTCATCCTCCACCCGGGTGAGTTCGTCCTCGCCTCGACCTACGAGGTCATCTCGCTGCCCGACGACATCGCCTCCAGACTGGAGGGGAAGTCCAGCCTGGGCCGCCTGGGGCTGGTGACGCATTCGACCGCCGGGTTCATCGACCCCGGGTTCTCGGGCCACGTCACGCTCGAGCTGTCGAACCTCGCCACCCTCCCCATCAAGCTGTGGCCCGGGATGAAGATCGGGCAGCTGTGCATGTTCCGGCTCAGCTCGCCCGCCGAGTTCCCGTACGGGAGCGAGCGCTACGGGTCGCGGTACCAGGGCCAGCGCGGCCCGACGGCCTCGCGCTCCTTCCAGAGCTTCCACCGCACCCAGGTGAGGCACGAGGCATGAGCGACGTCGTACGAGAGAACCTGAACTACGAGGGATTCGGGCGGGCTGTGCGCGAGCTCGCGCAGACCATCGCCGATGACGGCTACGAGCCCGACATCATCCTGAGCATCGCCCGGGGCGGCGTCTTCGTCGCCGGCGGTCTGGCGTACGCGCTCGACTGCAAGAACATCCACCTGGTGAATGTCGAGTTCTACACGGGTGTCGGGACCACGCTGGAGATGCCGGTCATGCTGGCGCCCGTGCCCGAGGCGATCGACTTCACCGACAAGAAGGTCCTCATCGCCGATGACGTGGCCGACACCGGGAAGACGCTGAAGCTCGTCCACGACTTCTGCCTGGGGCACGTCGCCGAGGTCCGCTCCGCCGTGATCTACGAGAAGTCCCACTCGCTCGTGAAGTGCGAGTACGTGTGGAAGAAGACCGACGAGTGGATCAACTTCCCCTGGTCGGTCGAGCCGCCCGTGGTGAGGCGCGAGGGCCAGGTCCTCGACGCCTGATCGCCCGGAACCCATCGGTTTCTGTGAGAAGGGCCCCGACGCATTCCGCGTCGGGGCCCTTCCTCGTTCTCGCCGGCTTTTACGGCGTGCTCTACAGCGTGCCCAGCTTGATGATCGACAGCAGCGCGACCAGCTGGATCGCGGACGCGCCCAGTGCCTTCGGCCACGGCAGGTCGTGCGACTTGCTGACGAGCGACGTGAAGAGGGCTCCGGCCGCCACCCAGGTGGCCCAGCCCAGCACCTGCACGAACATGTTGTCCCCGCCCAGGAACACGGCGAAGAGCAGGCGCGGTGCGTCCGTGATGGACATGACCAGCATCGACAGGCCCACGGTCGGCTGCCACGCGCCGTCGCCGCCCAGCTGGCGGGCCAGGGTGTGCGTGACGCCGCCCAGGATCAGGCCGCAGACGACGAAGGCCACGCCGGCGCTGAGGACGATCGGGACGGCGTTGGGGAGGGTGGCCTTCATGACGTCCTCGCGGGCGTCGTCGAGGCCGAAGACCGCGAGCAGGCCGTACAGGAAGGTCACGATCAGCGCCGGGCCCCAGACGGCATAGTCGCGCATCTGCAGGAACGTCGGCCCCGGCTGCATCACGATGCCGCGCAGGAGTTCCTTCCACGGCAGGCGAGGGCCTGTCGGCGCGGCCGCCGCGGCGCCCGCGTGGTACGTCGCGCCCTGGTTGTACGGGTCCTCGCCGTACGCGAAGACCTGGGTGTGCCCCGGGTTGTCGTTCGCGTAGGAGCCGCCGCCCCGGCCTCCGTTGCCGTGCGGGGGCTGCTGCTGCCGGTCGTACGACTGCCCGGGCTGCTGGCCGTACGGCTGCTGCTCGTGCGGGTCGAAGTACTCGGGCTCGCCGTGGCCTCCGGCGGCGGGCTGCTGAGGCCACTGCTGCTGCGGAGGGTAGGGCTGCTGGCCGTACGGTGCCTGCGGCGGTTGCTGCTGCTGCTGACCGTACGGCTGCTGCCGCGGGGGTTGTTGGGGAGCGCGGTTGTTGTCCCGGCCGCGTCCGATCCTGAATCCAGCCACGTGATCGAACGTACCTGGTCCCGGGAGTCGTGGTGGGCGGGCTGCCGGAATAGGGGCCCTTTGCGGCTGAGCTGTGACATCCCCTAGGGGATCCCCAATAGGCGGTTTTGGGTGGTTTATCTGGCTGGTGGGGAGTCTGCGGTGGTTCATTACATCATCGACGGAATACGTAGATATCGGGTCCGTAGCTTCGTATGCGTCGCCGCCGAGGCGCCGACGCCACCGACTACGAGCCATGAGCCATGAGCCACGAGGCCGGGGGTCGAGCAGCCGGTCGGGGAGAAGCCGGTGGAGGACAAGCCTGTTGGGGAGGAGCCGGGCGGGGACAGGCCCGTCACGGAGCCGGCCGTCGATCTGACGGTGCCGCAGGTCGGCCCGACCGCGCCGCCGGTCAAGCGGGCCTTCGTGACCACGGTCAAGCTCGCCGACGGCTCGACCGCCAAGGTCTACAGGATCGGTGACGACCACTTCGAAGCCGTGATCTTCTCCGGGTCGACGAAGCTGGACACGCTGGTCGGCAAGGGCGGCAAGCCGGCGTACGGGCAGAACAACGGGCTGCGCGTCGTCCTCCGGCCGAACGGGACCGTGACCTCGTGGGTGGAGGCGAGCAGATGCCGAAGCCCAAGCCGAAGCACGAGGTCAGGGAAGGCAAGAAGGAGAGCTCGGTCCGGATCGCCATGCCGGACGGGCGGATCGCGAAGCTGGTCGACGGCCCGAACGGCAAGCGCGTCGAGATCTCCATGCCGAACGGGAACCGGCTCGGGACGATCGACCTGAAGCACCCCGGCGGGCAGAACAACGGCTGGACGTACCGGATCGTCCAGGACGGCAAGCGCGTGAAGTTCGTCGTCATCGACGGGAAGGGCGGCGGAAGCAGCTGGGTGTACGGGTTCGACGGGAAGCTGATCGAGAAGTACGTGGCCGAACGGTCGAAGGCTGCGAAGCCCGCGAAGCCCGCGGGGGACCGGGTGGAGCAGGTGGTGCCGAAGGGCGGCGTGAAGGCCGGGGCGGAGGGCGCCGGGACCGCGACCGGAAGTTCGAAGGGTGACACGCCGATGCTGGTTGCGGCCGGCGGGGGCACGGCTGCGGTGGGGGCGGCGGGGCTGGGCTTCGCCCTGCTGAAGCAGGGGCGCGCCGACCAGTCCTGAGCCCTGACGGGCGGGTCCCCGAAACGCCGGTACGGCCGGCCCCCTGAGGAGGGGACCGGCCGTACCGGCGTTTCGTCGGGCTGCCGCCCGGGCCCGCAGACCTACGCCTTGGCCTCCGGCTTCGCCTCGGACCCGGCCTCCGGCGCGGCCTCGACGGCCGGCTCGGCCGCCGCCTCCGGCTCGGCCGAGGCGGCCTCCGGCTCGGCCGTGGCCGTGGCCTCGGCTTCGGCAGCGGCCTCGGGCTCCGCCTTCGCCTCGGTCGCAGCTTCCGCCGTGGCGGCAGTCTCGGCCTCGGCCTCGGCGGCCACCTTGGTGTCCGCGTCCGTGGCCGCCTCGGTCTCCGCCTCCGCCTCTGCGGCGGGCTCGACCTCGGTCTCGGCCTCCGCTTCGGCCTCGGCCTTGGCCTCGGCTTCCGCCTCGGCCTTCGCCTTGGCCTCGGCTTCCGCCGCCGCCGCTGCCGCCTCGGCCTCGGCGGCCGCAGCCTCCTCCGCCGCCAAGGCCTCCGCCGCCAGTTCGGCTTCCGTCGGGGCCGGGGCCTTCACCGACTCCAGGAGGAGCTGGGCCACGTCCACGACCTGGATGGATTCCTTCGCCTGGCCGTCGTTCTTCTTGCCGTTCACCGAGTCCGTCAGCATGACCAGGCAGAACGGGCAGGCCGTCGAGACGATGTCCGGGTTCAGGGACAGCGCCTCGTCCACGCGCTCGTTGTTGATGCGCTTGCCGATGCGCTCTTCCATCCACATCCGCGCGCCACCGGCGCCACAGCAGAAGCCCCGCTCCTTGTGGCGGTGCATCTCCTGCTGCCGCAGGCCCGGCACGGCCGACATGATCTCGCGCGGCGGCGTGTAGACCTTGTTGTGCCGGCCCAGGTAGCACGGGTCGTGGTACGTGATCAGGCCGTCCACCGGCGTCACCGGCAGCAGCCGGCCCTCGTCGATCAGGTGCTGCAGCAGCTGCGTGTGGTGGATGACCTCGTACTCGCCGCCCAGCTGCGGGTACTCGTTCGCGATGGTGTTGAAGCAGTGCGGGCAGGTGGAGACGATCCGCTTCGCCGACTTCGGCTTCTTCGTCTCCGGGTCGTCGTCGTCCTCGCCGAACGCCATGTTCAGCATGGCCACGTTCTCCTGGGCCAGCTGCTGGAACAGCGGCTCGTTGCCCAGGCGGCGCGGGGAGTCACCGGTGCACTTCTCGTCGCCGCCCATGATCGCGAACTTGACGCCCGCGATGTTCAGCAGCTCGGCGAAGGCCTTCGTGGTCTTCTTCGCGCGGTCTTCCAGAGCGCCCGCGCAGCCGACCCAGTACAGGTAGTCGTACTCCGAGAGGTCCTCGGCGTCCTTGCCGACGATCGGGACCTCGAAGTCGACCTCCTTGGTCCACTCCACGCGCTGCTTCTTGGCCAGACCCCAGGGGTTGCCCTTCTTCTCCAGGTTCTTGAGCATCGTGCCCGCCTCCGACGGGAACGCGCTCTCGATCATCACCTGGTAGCGGCGCATGTCGACGATGTGGTCGATGTGCTCGATGTCGACCGGGCACTGCTCGACGCACGCACCGCAGGTCGTGCAGGACCACAGCACGTCCGGGTCGATGACGCCGTTCTCCTCGGCGGTGCCGATCAGCGGGCGCTCGGCCTCCGCCAGCGCCGCCGCCGGAACGTCCTTCAGCTGCTCCGCGGTCGCCTTCTCCTCGCCCTCCATGGTCTTGCCGCCACCCGCGAGCAGGTACGGCGCCTTGGCGTGGGCGTGGTCGCGCAGCGACATGATCAGGAGCTTCGGGGACAGCGGCTTGCCCGTGTTCCACGCCGGGCACTGCGACTGGCAGCGGCCGCACTCCGTGCACGTGGAGAAGTCGAGGATGCCCTTCCAGGAGAACTGTTCGACCTGGGAGACGCCGAAGACGTCGTCCTCGCCCGGCTCCTCGAAGTCGATCTCCTTGCCGCCGCTCGCCATGGGCTGCAGCGCGCCCAGAGCCGTCGAACCGTCCGCGTTCCGCTTGAACCAGATGTTCGGGAAGCCGAGGAAGCGGTGCCAGGCGACGCCCATGTTCGTGTTGAGCGAGACCGTGATCATCCAGGTGAAGGAGGTGACGATCTTGAGCGCGGCGAAGAAGTACGTCAGGTACTGGATCGTGCTCAGGCTCAGCCCGTCGAACGCGGCGATCATCGGGTACGAGGCGAAGAAGCCCGGCTCCCAGCCGTCGACGCCGTGCTGGACGCCCTCCAGCGCGCGCAGCGTCATGATGCAGACGCCGACGATCAGGATGACGGCCTCGACGAAGTACGCCTGGCCGGTCTTGGAACCCGCGAAGCGGGACTTGCGGCCCGCCGCGCCCGGCCGGCTCAGCTGCCGGATCACGATCAGGGTCACGATGCCGAGGACGGTCATCAGGCCGAGGAACTCGGTGAAGATCTCGTACGGCAGCCAGTCGCCGATGATCGGGATCAGCCAGTCGGCCTGGAAGAGCTGACCGAAGGCGTTCACGATCGTCAGCAGCAGCGAGAAGAAGCCCACCGCCACGAACCAGTGCGCGAAGCCGACGATGCCCCAGCGGTTCATGCGGGTGTGGCCGAGGAACTCCTTGACCAGGGTGATGGTGCGCTGCGTCGGATCGCCGGTGCGGGTGCCCGCGGGCACTGGCTGGCCGAGCCGCACGAAGCGGTAGATCTGCACGGTGGCACGGCCGAACAGCGCGACGGCCACCACCGTGATGACCAGCGACACGATGATCGCGGCGAGTTGCATGGAAGGGCTCCTCGGGCGGCACTTACTAAGCGGTAACTTATGAAGTCAAGGCTTGAGGGTACCCATTCCCCGCGCCGCAATGTAGGTGGGCGGGCGGTGATCTGTGTCGCTCAGGCATGCCTCAGGAGCGCCTGTGCCGACAGGCCGCCCGAGGGGTCTGAGCCAGGATCGCGAGATCCATCCCCAGCCAATGGCTCTCCACATAGTGCCGGTCCAGCAGGGCCATCTCTTCCCAGGGGAGGTCGGATCGCGCACTGACCTGCCACAAACCGGTCATTCCAGGGCGTACGAGGAGCCGGTCGGCCCGGTCCGTACGCGGTTCGGGGCGCGGCCCGACCAGCGACATCTCGCCGCGCAGCACGTTCAGCAGCTGCGGCACCCCGTCCAGGGCGCCCCGCCGCAGTGCCGCCCCCAGCCGCCCCGCCCCGTCCGTGCGCAGCCGCCAGGTCAGGAAAGGCCGCCCGGCGAGCCCCGCCGCCGGTTCCCGTACGAAGGCCCGCCCGCCCTGGGCCGCGTACAGCAGGGCGGCGACGGCCAGCAGTGGCAGCGCGAGCAGCCCGGTCAGCGCGGCGGCCCCGAGGAGGTCGACCACCCGCTTGGCGGACAGGTCCGGCAGGTCGGGCAGGTCCGGCAGGTTCCGCCGGCGCGCGAGGGGGTGCGGGCTCGCGGGGCGCCGTCGTACGAGGTGCCGGATCGGGGGGAGCGTGAGCGGCGGCAGCGGCATGGGGGCACCCTGCATGCGCCTCCGGCGGTTTCGGCGGTGCCGCGCAGTGGGCCGCCGCAGCATCGCCCGCTCGGCCCTCGGGAGGCTTCTGTGAGCGTAAGGCCGCGATAAAAGTTGAGCCGCCTCCACTCATCTCTGTTGACGTTCGCGCGGTGGTGGGGCATGGTTGAGTCTGTTCCACTCAAGTCAGCTGGAGGAAATCAAAATGGCACGTGCGGTCGGCATCGACCTGGGCACCACTAACTCCGTCGTCAGCGTTCTCGAAGGCGGCGAGCCCACCGTCATCACCAACGCCGAGGGCGCCAGGACCACGCCGTCCGTCGTCGCCTTCGCCAAGAACGGCGAGGTCCTCGTCGGCGAGGTCGCCAAGCGCCAGGCGGTCACGAACGTGGACCGCACCATCCGCTCCGTCAAGCGCCACATGGGCACTGACTGGAAGATCAACCTGGATGGCAAGGACTTCAACCCGCAGCAGATGAGCGCCTTCATCCTGCAGAAGCTGAAGCGCGACGCCGAGGCGTACCTGGGTGAGAAGGTCACGGACGCGGTCATCACCGTCCCGGCCTACTTCAACGACTCCGAGCGCCAGGCGACGAAGGAGGCCGGCGAGATCGCGGGCCTGAACGTCCTGCGTATTGTCAACGAGCCGACTGCCGCCGCCCTGGCCTACGGCCTCGACAAGGACGACCAGACCATTCTCGTCTTCGACCTCGGTGGCGGCACCTTCGACGTGTCGCTCCTCGAGATCGGCGACGGCGTCGTCGAGGTCAAGGCGACCAACGGTGACAACCACCTCGGTGGTGACGACTGGGACCAGCGCGTCGTCGACTACCTGGTGAAGCAGTTCGCCAACGGCCACGGCGTGGACCTCTCCAAGGACAAGATGGCGCTCCAGCGCCTGCGCGAGGCCGCCGAGAAGGCGAAGATCGAGCTGTCCTCCTCCACGGAGACCACGATCAACCTGCCCTACATCACGGCTTCCGCCGAGGGCCCGCTGCACCTGGACGAGAAGCTCACGCGCGCCCAGTTCCAGCAGCTGACCGCGGACCTGCTGGACCGCTGCAAGACCCCGTTCCACAACGTCATCAAGGACGCCGGCATCGCGCTGTCCGAGATCGACCACGTGGTCCTGGTCGGCGGCTCCACCCGCATGCCGGCCGTCGCCGAGCTCGTCAAGGAGCTCACCGGCGGTCAGGACGCCAACAAGGGCGTCAACCCGGACGAGGTCGTCGCCATCGGCGCCACCCTCCAGGCCGGTGTCCTCAAGGGTGAGGTCAAGGACGTCCTGCTCCTCGACGTGACCCCGCTGTCCCTCGGCATCGAGACCAAGGGCGGCATCATGACCAAGCTGATCGAGCGCAACACCACGATCCCGACCAAGCGCTCCGAGATCTTCACGACGGCCGAGGACAACCAGCCGTCCGTGCAGATCCAGGTCTACCAGGGCGAGCGCGAGATCGCGGCGTACAACAAGAAGCTCGGCATGTTCGAGCTGACGGGCCTGCCCCCGGCCCCGCGCGGCGTCCCGCAGATCGAGGTCTCCTTCGACATCGACGCGAACGGCATCATGCACGTCACGGCCAAGGACCTCGGCACGGGCAAGGAGCAGAAGATGACCGTCACCGGCGGCTCCTCGCTCGGCAAGGACGAGGTCGACCGCATGCGCCAGGAGGCGGAGCAGTACGCGGACGAGGACCTGCGCCGCAAGGAGGCGGCCGAGTCCCGCAACCAGGGCGAGCAGCTCGTCTACCAGACGGAGAAGTTCGTCAAGGACAACGAGGACAAGGTCCCGGCCGAGGTCAAGACCGAGGTCGAGGCCGCCGTCGCCGAGCTGAAGGAAAAGCTCAAGGGCGAGGACACCACCGAGATCCGCACCGCGACCGAGAAGCTCGCCGCGGTCAGCCAGAAGCTCGGCCAGGCCATCTACGCCGACGCGCAGGCCGCCCAGGGCGCTGCCGGCGGCGCGGGTGACGCGGGCCAGGCCAAGGCCGACGACGACGTCGTCGACGCCGAGATCGTGGACGAGGACAAGCCGAAGGGCGGCGCTGCCTGATGTCGGAGGAGACCCCGGGCTTCGAGGAGAAGCCCGAAGTCCCCGCCGACGGCACGCCTGACGACGCCGCCGAGCCGAAGGCCGCAGCTTCCTCCAAGGAGGAGGCCGCGGCCCCGGCCGGGGACTCCGCAGCAGCACAGTCCGCCCAGTCCGCCCAGGACAGCGGTACGGCTCTGCTGGCGCAGCTGGACCAGGCCCGCACCGCGCTCGGTGAGCGCACCGCGGACCTCCAGCGGCTCCAGGCGGAGTACCAGAACTACCGCCGCCGGGTCGAGCGGGACCGGATCGCCGTCAAGGAGATCGCGGTCGCGTCCCTCCTGACGGAGCTGCTCCCGACCCTGGACGACATCGGCCGGGCGCGGGACCATGGCGAGCTGGTCGGCGGCTTCAAGTCGGTGGCCGAATCGCTGGAGACCGCCGCGGCCAAGATGGGGCTGCAGCAGTTCGGCAAGGAGGGCGAGCCCTTCGACCCGACGATCCACGAGGCCCTGATGCACTCGTACGCGCCGGACGTCACCGAGGACACCTGCGTGGCGATCCTGCAGCCGGGGTACCGGATCGGCGAGCGTACGATCCGCCCCGCGCGGGTCGCGGTGGCCGAGCCCCAGCCGGGCGCGGCCCCCAAGTCCGAGTCGGCCGAGGCCGACGCGCCTTCGGACAAGGACACGGATGCCCCCGACAAGGGCTGACGTTGAACCAGTAGCGGTACGAGAGGAGGGACACCGGGGATGAGCACGAAGGACTTCGTCGAGAAGGACTACTACAAGGTCCTCGGTGTCCCGAAGGACGCAACCGAGGCCGAGATCAAGAAGGCGTACCGGAAGCTCGCGCGCGAGTTCCACCCGGACGCCAACAAGGGCGACGCCTCGGCCGAGGAGCGCTTCAAGGAGATCTCCGAGGCCAACGACATCCTCGGCGACGCCAAGAAGCGCAAGGAGTACGACGAGGCCCGCGCCCTGTTCGGGAACGGCGGCTTCCGCCCCGGTCCCGGCGGGGGCGGCGGCTCGTTCAACTTCGACCTGGGCGACCTGTTCGGCGGCACCCAGCAGGGTGGCGGCGGCGCGGGCGGCTTCGGCGGTGGCGGCGGCCTGGGCGACGTCTTCGGCGGACTGTTCAACCGCGGCGGCGCGGGTCCCGGTACCCGGGTCCAGCCGCGCCGCGGCCAGGACATCGAATCGGAGGTCACCCTCTCCTTCACGGAGGCGGTGGACGGGGCCACGGTCCCGCTCCGGATGTCCTCCCAGGCGCCCTGCAAGGCCTGTTCGGGCACCGGCGACAAGAACGGCACGCCGCGCGTGTGCCCGACCTGCGTCGGCACCGGCCAGGTCTCGCGGGGCAGCGGCGGCGGGTTCTCGCTGACCGACCCCTGCGCGGACTGCAAGGGCCGCGGCCTCATCGCCGAGACCCCCTGCGACGTCTGCAAGGGCAGCGGGCGGGCCAAGTCCTCCCGCACCATGCAGGTCCGGATCCCCGCGGGCGTCTCCGACAGCCAGCGGATCCGGCTGCGCGGCAAGGGCGCCCCGGGCGAACGCGGCGGTCCCGCCGGAGACTTGTACGTTGTCGTCCACGTCGACGGCCACCCGGTGTTCGGGCGCAAGGACGACAACCTGACGGTCACCGTCCCGGTGACCATCGCCGAGGCGGCCCTGGGCGCCGACATCAAGGTCCCGACCCTGAACGGCCCTTCGGTGACGCTGAAGCTGCCGCCGGGCACCCCCAGCGGCCGTACGATGCGGGCCCGCGGCAAGGGAGCGGTCCGCAAGGACGGCACCCGCGGAGACCTGCTGGTGACGGTGGAGGTCGCTGTTCCGGCCTCGCTGTCGGACAAGGCCCGCGAGGCGCTGGAGATGTACCGCGACGCGACGGAGTCGGAGGACCCGCGCGCCGTGCTGTTCGAGTCCGCGAAGGGAGCATGACATGGACGGCCGCCGCAGGAGCCACTACCAGCTCACGGACGACACACCGGTATACGTGATCTCGGTGGCCGCCCAGCTCTCGGGCCTGCATCCGCAGACCCTGCGCCAGTACGACCGCCTCGGCCTGGTCTCCCCGGACCGGACGGCCGGCCGCGGCCGGCGCTACTCGGCCCGCGACATCGAGCTCCTCCGCACGGTGCAGGCGCTGTCCCAGGACGAGGGCATCAACCTGGCGGGGATCAAGCGGATCATCGAGCTGGAGAACCAGGTCGCGGCGCTCCAGCAGCGCGTGGCCGAGCTCTCGGCGGCGGTGGACGGCGCGGCCGCCGTGCTGCAGCAGCGCGAGGCCCAGGTGCACGCCTCGTACCGGCGGGATCTGGTCAAGTACCAGCCGCCGGTGGCGGGCAACGCCCTGGTCGTCTGGCGCCCCGCGCCGAAGCGTCAGGGCGACTGACCGAGCCGTCCTCATGCGCACGCCGCACGCAGGCGGCACGCGCGCGCACGGCACGCACGCACGACACGCACGCACAGGCCCCGTCCGGGATTCCGGGCGGGGCCGGCTCGTTTCAGTCGCCCTCGTCCTCCAGGATCCCGGAGCGCGCGATGAGGAAGCCGAGCTGGGCCCGGCTGCCGCTGCCGAGGGTGCTGGCGAGCTTCGCGATGTGCGCGCGGCAGGTCCGTACGTTCATGCCCAGCCGGCGGGCGATGGCCTCGTCCACGTGCCCCTCGATGAGGAGCTGCGCGATGGTGCGCTGCACGCCCGAGATGCCCCCGCGGGTGTGCTGGTACGTGACTTCCTCCTGGAGCGGCACCGCGCGGTGCCAGAGCTGCTCGAAGACCTTGATGAGGTAGTCCACCAGCCCCGGGTGGCGCAGCTCCAGGGCGACCTGGCGGTCGTCGCTGGCCGGGATGAAGGCGACGGTCCGGTCGAAGATGATGAGGCGCTCGAAGAGCTCCTCCAGCGTGCGCACCTCGACCTTGCCGGCCTTGAGGAGGTCGACGTACGCGAGCGTGCCGCGGCTGTGCCGGACGGTGTGCTGGTAGAGGGTCCGGATCCGGACACCGCGGTCGGTCAGCGGCTGGTCGCGTTCCAGGGCCTCGGTGAGCTCCAGACTGGGGCGGGCGCCGCCGGGCTGGATGGTGAGCATCTCGGTGTGGCACTCGGCCGTGGCGAGGTTGAGGGCCGCGTTGATGGGGTCGAAGCCCTCGAGGACGGTGATGGCGTGGGTGCTCGCCGGACTCTGCGCGCTGATGGCGAGAAACGGCTCGAAAGCCTCGGACAGTTCGAGTGAGTCGCGGCGCCTGTCGCGGATCTCGCGTTCGATCGGATGCAGCCGCTGTGCGAGTGCCACCGCCGGTGGAACCGGACGGAGGGAATTTACGTCATCAGGATCTGGCTGCAACAACGCCAGATCGAGCAGGCAGGGTGCCGTTTTGACATCCCCACGTGCGATACGTCCCGTGCGCAGCGCGCTCGTGTAGAGCCGTGCCCCCTCGCTGCACAGCTCGGTGACCGAGTGGGGATGTGTCGCTTTTGTTCTGTTTGTGGTCAAATCTCCACCCCCCAGGGTCCTGAACATGCAAGAACATGATGCATCGTCCCTGTGGCAGCGACGTGCCTGAATGAGCCATCGTCTGACAGGCGGGGGAGAGGATTTCATCAAGTGAGGACGAAGCCGACCATGAACAAGAGAATGCTTCGCTCGGCGCTTGCCACCGTCATCTTCTCGGCTGTGGCCGGTCTGGGACTTGCCGGGGTCACCCTGGGGGGAGCTGAAGGGGGTGCCGCAGACCTCCAGGCGGCGCCGCTGGAGGACAGCGGATGGCGCGCGGCACCGATGGACAGTGGATGGCGCTCGGCCCCCGTAGGCGCCGAAGCGGGCGTCGTTGGCGTGGAGAGCGCGGCATGACCCCCGACGACCGCGGTTTCCGTCGCGAAATGGCCTCTGCCTACCGCTCCGGCTGGCAGTTCATCGACCTCGCCACCGCCATCCCCCACCCCGGCGACTCGCTGATGGTCACCCTGTTCGGACAGCCCATCGTCATCACGCGCGAGGAGGACGAGGACGTCCGGGCGTACCGGTGCCTGCGCCGCCCCCGCGGTGCGCCGCAGCCCGTCCGCTGCGAGGTGCGCTACGGAATGGTCTTCGTCAACCTTGATCAGCGCGACCACCAGCTCTTCGAACCCGATATCACCACCGCCACCCCCCGCAGTGCCTGAAGCGATTCCCCCGTCGTCGCAGATCGCTCCAGGTGCTTCCCCCACACAACGGCGCCATCGTGGACCTGACCACGATGGCGCCGTTGTGATGTCCGCGTCCAGTGCTTGAACCGGACAAGGTGAAAACCGAACTGTTTCTTCTTCAGGCCCGGCCCATCGCCCGGTCGAGGGTGATCTCCAGGACGACCCGGTCCGGATTGGGCGACGGCGTCCGTCCGTACCGCTCCGCGTAGCGCGCCACCGCCTCGGCGACCGAGGCCTCGTCCGTACGGATCACCGCGTGCCCCTCCAGCGTCGCCCAGCGCCGCCCCGCCATCTGGCACACGGCGACCCGCGCGGGGCCCGCCTGCGCGCCCTGCGCCGCCAGCACGTTGCGGATCTTCTTGCTGTTCTTGTTGCTGATCACCCGGGCCAGGCCGGCCTCCGGGTCGTACGTGACGCCCACCGGCACCACGTGCGGGGTCCCGTCGGGGCGCGGGGTGGTCAGCGTGCAGACGTGCCGCTCCCGCCAGAAGGCGAGGTACTCGGGCGTCGGGTTGAGTACGTCAAGAGCCATGGCCCGAGGGTACGTGAGGGCTGAAATCCATCCTTGAGTGGAATAGACTCAACTTTGCGCATGCTGACATACTCAAAGAGCGAGACCCCAGCCTGCTGTGTCCGACCTGTCTGAGAGGAGAAGTCGCACGTGGATGCCGAGCTGACCAACAAGAGCCGGGACGCCCTGAACGCCGCCACCAGCCGCGCCGTGAAGGACGGCCACGCGGACCTGACCCCGGCGCACCTGCTGCTGGCCCTGCTGGCCGGCGAGGACAACGAGAACATCACCGACCTCCTCGCGGCCACCGAGGCCGACCAGGCGGCGGTCCGCGGCGGCGCCGAGCGGCTGCTGGCCGCCCTGCCCAGCGTCACGGGCTCCACGGTCGCGCCCCCGCAGCCCACCCGCGAGCTGCTCGCCGTACTCGCCGAGGCCGACCAGCAGGCCGGGAAGCTCGGCGACGAGTACCTCTCCACCGAACACCTCCTCACCGCGATCGCCGCCAAGGGCGGCGCGGCCGGTGAGGTCCTTTCCGGCCAGGGCGCGACGGCGAAGAAGCTGCTGGAGGCCTTCGAGAACGCAAGAGGAGGACGGCGGGTGACCACCCCCGATCCCGAGGGCCAGTACAAGGCCCTGGAGAAGTTCGGTACCGATTTCACGGCGGCGGCTCGTGAGGGCAAGCTGGATCCGGTCATCGGGCGTGATCAGGAGATCCGGCGGGTC
>NZ_JBHYXN010000034.1:0-91678 GCF_042752335.1 Streptomyces sp. NPDC059355
TCCCCTTGGGCTTCGCCAGGTCGCGCTGCGGGGGGCTGCCGGGTGTGTCCGTGCGCGGCGCGCTCGCGGTGGGTACCGCTCGCTGGACGGGCGTACCGATTCCGGAAGCGGCTGCCGTCACCGCCCGTGTGGGGACAGGGGTGTTGGTCGTGGGTGACCCGGCGTCGGACGGGTTCGTGGCGGCCCCCTTCGGCTTCGCGCTTTGGCGCTGCGGGGCGATGCCGGGCGTGTCCGTGCGCGGCGCCTTCGCGGGCGGCAGCGCACCCCTCACCGTGGGCGCCGGCTCGAATGCCGGTGCGCCCGACTCGCCCGGCACGTCGATATGCGGCTCGGAATCCTCGGGACGGCGCACCGCAGCTCGCTGTATCGGTGCGCCAAGCCCCGTACGCCTGGCGGCCGGAGGTCGGGGCGGGGTGTTCCCGCCCCGACCGTCCTGTGTGGACGTGGGAACCGCAGCCCGCTGTTCAGCGGCCGGTGCGGAGTTCGGGGCAGCGGAGGCGGACGGGCCGGGGCCGTCCCGGTCGGCATCCGCATCCGCAGGCAGGGACGCCGGGCGCGGTGCGGCCGGCGTGGCCGCCGGGACGGCAGGAGCGGTCCGGTGCGTCGCCGGCAGGACCCGCGGGGCGGTCGAGGGCGCAGCCGGAGCCTTGGTCAGGGGCTGCCGCGCCCGAGGCGAAGAAGACGGTGGCACGGGCCTCACCTGGACACCGCGATTCGCCGTTCCCGCCAGTGTCGACGTCAAGTCTCGTGTCGACAGGGGTGGTTGACTTCCCGTCCGCGAGGGCCGGTCGGCACGCGCACGCTGCACGGGAGGCACCGCAGGCCCCGGGGTCACGGGCACCGCCGGTACGGACGCGGCGGGCCGGGCCCCCGCGCGCATCGAGGGGATCCCGGTCGCCGCGGGGGACTGCATGCCGGTCTGGATCGCCCGGAGCGGCGCCACCGGCATGCCCGGCACAGCGGGCATGCCGGACGAACGGCCCGACGGCAGGTCCGGAGCGGGCCGTTCGAGTCCCGAGACCGGGCGGGCGAACCCGGTCGGCGTGCCCGACAGCAGGCTGCTGGCCGCCGCGGGGTCCAGGACCGCGGGGGAGGGCGCCCGCGTGAACGACGGGTCCTGCCAGGTCGTCAGTCGCCCGCCGAACCCGGTGTCCGCGACGCCCGCCGGGCCGTTGCCCGCCGTACGCCGCAGCGGCGGAAGGCCGGCCCAGGCGGCGACGGCCACTGAGGCCACGGGTGCCGCGGAGGTTGGGGGAGCCGGGGGAGCCGTGCTCCCGGTGGCCTCCGCAGCCCCCGAGCCCTGAGCCGGGGAGCCGTGGGACGCAGCGGCGCCGGCGTCGCCGCGCCGCCCCCGCAGCCGGTCCAGGAATGCCACCTGCTCAGCCCTCCGTCGCGCCGCGCGTCACGAGGGACGCGATCTGCTCGGTGTACCGGCGCCGGTCCTGGTGCTCCAGGTCCAGGATCGCGTCCAGGCCCCAGTGGAAGTGGTAGGCGACGTACGCGATCTCCTCGTGCAGCCGGTCGGTCGCGTACGTCACGATTCCCCCAGGCGGCTCCCGCCGAGTTCCACCTCGAAGGGCTCCGAGCAGTGCGGGCACTGCACGGCCGCGCGGGTGTGGCCCTCCGCGTTGATCTGGCGGTAGAAGTCCTGGAGGAACGCCAGGTCGGACGCGAACATGTTCTCCACGATCCCGTCGTGCACCATAGGGAGCGCGCCCAGCCGGGTGATGACCCGGCCGAGCAGCACCACCGAGAGGTACGCCGGGTTCTCCTGCACGCGCACGTCCCGCAGCGGGACCAGCTCGTCGCGCGCCGTGGACAGCCGCATGACACCGTCACGGTGCACGGTGCCCGCGTCGTCGACGTAGCCGCGCGGCAGCTCGAAGGGGAACTCGGTGCGCAGCGACTGCCGCGGCGCCGGGTCGGCCGGAGGGCCGGCGGGTGCGTGGTCCGTTGCGGCGGCGGGGGCCGGGTGGGGGAGATCCGCCCCCGCCGCCGCGGTCTGGGGCACCGCGGAACCCGGAGCCCTGGCAGCCGAACGCCGCATTATTCGATGACCAGTTCTTCGAACACGATGGTGACGGACTCGGTCAGCGCCGCCGCCTCGCCGGCCTTCACCGTGCTCGTCTCGATCTTGCTGCACCAGGCGTTGCGCAGGTTGTAGCGCTTCACCGGGTTGTCCTGGTAGTCCATCATGATGATGGAGGCGTTCTTGCGGGCCGTGCTCATCTGGCCGCGGATCGAGTCGTTGATCCACTGGGTGAACGACGTCGATTGGGTCATGCCGCGCACGACCGTGCACTGGCCGTTCTTCTTCACGCCCGGCAGAAGCGCCACCTCTGCACGGCCCTGCGAGCTGTTCTGCTGGTAGGTGATGACGTCCTGTTCGAGGGTGAGACCGCTGACCTCGGCGAGGTACTCGACCATCACTCCGTCGATCTGGAGGCCGAAGTTGTGTGACGTGAGGGCGTCACCCGGCTGGAGACTCATGTGTTCGCTGTCCTTCTGAAGGGAGGAGGGGCAGGGGGAGGCGACGGAGGCGGAGGCGGGCCCCGCGCCCGGTTACTCCTCCAGTTCCCCGTTGCCGCTGGAGAACTGCGCCAGCCGGAAGATCACGAACTCGGCGGGCTTGACCGGCGCGATGCCGATCTCGCAGATGACCCGGCCGAGGTCGACCGACTCCGGCGGGTTCGTCTCCTCGTCACACTTGACGTAGTACGCCTGCTCGGGGCTCTGCCCGAACAGGGCGCCGTTGCGCCACTCGTTGACCAGGAACGCGGAGACGTTGCGGCGGATGCGCGCCCAGAGGTTGTGGTCGTTCGGCTCGAACACCACCCACTGGGTGCCGATCAGGATCGACTCCTCCAGGTAGTTGAAGTACCGGCGGATGTTCAGGTAGCGCCACGCGGGGTCGGAGGAGAGGGTGCGGGCGCCCCAGATGCGGATGCCGCGGCCGGGGAAGGCCCGGATGCAGTTCACGCCGATCGGGTTGAGCAGGTCCTGCTCGCCGCGGGTGATCTGGAGCTCGAGGTCGACGGCGCCGCGGACGACCTCATTGGCAGGGGCCTTGTGCACACCGCGCTCGGAGTCGTTGCGAGCCCAGACGCCGGCGACGTGACCACTCGGCGGCACCAGGCGCGACTGCCCGGTTGCCGGGTCGAAGGACTTGATCCAGGGGTAGTACAACGCGGCGTACTTGGAGTCGTAGTTGGCCGTTTCCTGGCGCCAGACCCGGATGTCGCGGGCGTTCAGGCCGGGCGGCGGGTCGATGATCGCGACCCGGTCGCCCATCAGCTCGCAGTGCGCGATCAGCCCGAGCTGGACCGCCTTCACGGCGTCCAGGTCGATCGCGCCACGCTGGTACGCGGCCATCAGGTCGGGCACGGCGACCATGGAGATCTCGTCGACGGCCTCCAGGCCGCCGAAGCCCGTGCGGTCGGCGGAATCGCCCAGGTACTGCGCCGGGCCGGGGTGAGAGCCCTCGGTACGGCCGGCCGGGGCGCTGGGCGTCGAGGACGCGGGCGGCGGCGCCGGCAGTACCACGGTCTGGTTCTCCGGGCGGGCCGGCTGCGCGGCCGGCGCGGCCTCGGTCACGGCGATGAGCTTGGAACGCTCCTTGACCTGCGTGACGACGTAGGCACGGCTGCCCTTCTTCGCGGTCACGTCGAAGGTCTCGACCGGCTCGTCGCCGTCCTTGACGATCAGCTTGAAGCGTTCGGCGGGCCCCTCGCCCTCGGCGTCGGCGACCTCGACGGACAGCGCGCCGCCGCGGCCCTGCGCGGTGACGGCCACGGCGAAGGCACCGAGCCGGCGGGGCTCGGCGGCGGGCAGCGCGGACGGGGCGGCAGCATCGGTGACCGCGGCGGGCGCGGACGCCTGCCCCTGCCCGGCGGCGTCCTCGGCGGAGCCGCCGACGCGCACGACATACGCCGCCGAACCGCCGTTGTTGAAGAACCCGTAGACGGAGTGGGCGAGGTAGTAGCCGTCGGTGAAGTCGCCGAAGGCCGCGACGTACTGGGTCCAGTTGGTCACCAGCGTCGGCTCGTTCAGCGGGCCGGTCGACGCCAGACCGACGAAGGCGGCCACAGACGTGCCGACTCCCTCGATGGGGCGCGAACCGCTGGCCACCTCCTCGACGTAGACGCCGGGCGACAGATAGGACGGCATGCTCTGCTCTCCTCCGGTACGAGACAGGACACCCACACTGTGGCGCGCGCGTCGCGCCCGCCGGAACGTCCCCCGGTACCCGACCGGGGGCACCGCCGCTGCCCCCGCCGCTGCCCGGAGGGGCAGGCCCCGGGGCACCCGGCGACGGGCCCGGCCGCACGGGCCGGCCCGATTGCCCCGAGGTCTGCCCCCGCGGACCTGCGGGGCGGGCGGGGGCTCGGGTAAGGGCGGACGGTCAGCCGCCGGGACGAGTCGTGAGGGAGCGCCGTGCGCGCGCACGGTGAGCGGACCCGTCGTCAGCCGAATGCCGTACGGCGCGTCCAGGCCGGCCTGGACGCCCGGGGCGTGCAGATCGCCTGGCCGACGGGGGCGCCGACGCCCCGCCTCCGATACGGGCCGGGTCGGTCTCCCCCTGAAGGAAAAGCTCGTGCCGTATGCACACAAGACCGGGGAACCGCCGCCCCGGGGCGGACGCGGGGCGGGTACGTCGGGGCAACCAGGTCTGCCCCCGCGACTCCTGACCGCCGGCGGCGGCGCGGTTAGCGTGCCGGGGGTGAGCCTCTGGACTTCCCTGGAACCCGCCTCAGTCACCGTCGACCCCGGCAGCAGTGCGCGCGTGCGCCTGCGCGTGCGCAACACCGGCGACGTGGTGGACGAATACCATTTCGAGCCCGTCGGCGACGTGGCGCCCTGGACGACGGTGGAACCGGCGACCTTGCGGTTGTACCCGGGCACCACCGGTACGGTCGAGCTGACGTTCGCGCCGCCCCGGACCCCTGATGCCACGGCGGGGCCCAACCCGTACGCGGTCCGGATCACGCCGACCGAGCATCCCGACGCCGTGACCGTGCCGGAGGGGAACCTGACGATCACCCCGTTCACCGAGGTGCGCGCGGAACTCGTACCACCGACCGTCAAGGGCCGCTTCCGCGGGCGCCCGAAACTGGCGGTCGACAACCTCGGCAACACCAAGGTGACGGCATCGGTCACGGGCAGCGACAACGGAGACCACCTCACGTACGAGATCCGCCCCGGGAACGTCCAGATCGAGCCGGGGCGAGCGGCGTTCGTCGACACGACCCTGCGGTCCCGGCAGATCATCTGGTTCGGCTCGAAGGAGGAGCGGCCCTACACGCTCGCCGTGCGCCGCTCCGGCATCGAGCCGTTGGAAGTCGAGGGGACGTACGTCCAGCGCGGCTTCCTCCCCCGCTGGCTGGCCACGTTCTTCGGGCTCTTCCTGGCCATGGCCATCGCCTCAGTGATGATCTGGATCGCATACAAGCCGCAGGTCCGCAGCCAGGCCACCGAGGCGACCGAGCAGGCGGGCGCCGTCCTCCCGGCCACTCCGGCTCTCTCCCCACCGCCCCCGCCGTCGCCGTCGCCCAGCGCCGAACCCGCACCGGCGAAGTCCGACAAGCCCAAGGAGGAGGGCGGCGGGGGAGGACAGTCCCAGAAGCCCGCGGGACCGCCGCCCGTGGTGCCGGCCGAAAGGGTGCTGCTGCGCAATGCCGCCACCAGGAGGTGCGCCGAACTGCCGGGCCGCGACAAGGGCCAGATCAACATGGCGGTCCAGCAGAGCGACTGCGACGGCACCGACGGGGACAACCAGCTCTGGAACCTGGAGGTGAAGTACCCCAAGCTCGGCCCCGGCGGTAAGCCGCTCTTCCAGATCCGCAACGTCAAGGACCAGTTCTGCATGGACCTCGGTGAGTACGGCGCCCGGCCCGTGGGAACCGGCATCGGCGAGTTCCACTGCGACGGCACCACCGCGGACAACCAGCTGTGGTGGATCGACAAGCAGGACAGCGGCGACTACTGGATCCGCAACTACGCCAGCAACAGCAGGTGCCTCAACGTGAACGGCGGGGCCAGCGTCGGGGACCGGCTGAACATCTCCGACTGCACCAACACCGGCAACCAGGAGTGGAAGATCGTCCACCCCAAGAGCGACTGAGGCCTGCGGCGGCCGGCCCGGTCACCCGGGCCCGGGTGACCGGGTCACCAGCCGCCCCGCCTTGCGGTACTCGCGTCGGGCGCCCTCCAGGAGGTCGTCCGACGTCACCTCGCCGCCGCGCCCGGCGGCGCGATAGGCGGCGGTGACCACCGCGCTGCGGATGGACCCGCCCGCCAGCTCGAAGTCCCGGGCCAGCGGGGCCGCGTCGATGCCTTCGGCGGACGGCACGTGCGCCAGCCCGTGCCGCCACAGCGCGAGGCGCTGCCCGGCGTCCGGGAACGGGAAGTCGACCACCAGGTCCAGCCGCCGCGTGAACGCCTCGTCGATGTTCGCGCGCAGGTTCGTGGTCAGCAGCGCGATGCCGCCGAACGACTCCAGCCGCTGGAGCAGGTAGGCGCTCTCCAGATTGGCGTAGCGGTCGTGCGCGCCCCTGACCTCGGAGCGTTTGCCGAAGACGGCGTCGGCCTCGTCGAAGAGCAGTACCGCGTCGGTGCGGTCCGCCTCCGTGAAGATCCCCTCCAGGTTCTTCTCCGTCTCGCCGACGTACTTGTCCACGACCGAGGACAGCTGGACCACGTACAGATCGAGCCCCAGGTCGGCCGCGACGACCTCCGCCGACAGCGTCTTGCCAGTGCCCGACTCCCCGGCGAACAGGCCGACGACGCCCCGGCCGCGCCCGCCGCCCGCGCTGAGCCGCCAGTCGCCCAGCACGCGGTCGCGGTGGCGGGCCCGCAGGGCCAGTTCGCGCAGCTGCCCGAGGGGCCCTTCGGGCAGCACCAGGTCCCCCCAGTCCACGGCTGGCCGGATGCGGCGGGTACGGCTCTCCAGCCCCGAGACCGACTGGCGGCGCGCGGCGCGCCGCACATGGGCGGCGGTGACCGGACCGCCGTCGAAGGCGGCCAGTTCGCGTGCGGCCTGCGCGGCCCGCCGCACGCGGTCCCCGCCGAGGCGGTAGGGGGCCACCGTCGAGGCCAGGTCGAAGCCGGCGCCATCCGCGCCCAGCGCGGCCAGCCAGGCGGCCGTCCCACCGTCCCGGCGGGCCGGCGCGTCCAGGACCAGGGGGTCCTCGGGGCACCAGTGGGGATCGTAGGGACGGGGATCGGCCAGCAGTACGGTCACGTCCGGCGCCGCGGCGAGCGCCCGCACCAGTGGGCCGGGCCGCTCGGGCAGCGCGGGGACGACGACAGCCCGGCCGCTGAGGCGCGCCTCGCGCAGCAACTCGGCCACGTGCTCACCGGGTACGGCGCAGCACAGCGCGTCCAGGCCCGCGGCGCGCAGGGCGGTGGCGTACGCGGCCAGGCCGTCGCCCTCACGCTGTTCCCGCAGGTAGACGGTGGCGGTGCCGGACTCCAGGAGGGTCGCGAGCCTGTGGGTGAACCGCTCGGCGGCCGTGTCGGGGGGCAGCGGCTCCGGCATCGGGCGCAGCAGGCCGAGCAGTGCGGTGTCCGGCGTGTCGTCGCCGAGGAGATGCCCGATGAGTCGGTCGGGCACGCGCAGTGAGCGCGTCAGAAAGGGGCGTTCGGGATCCTCGACCTCCAGCAGACCGAGAGCCGCGAGGGGTGCGCCGGCGTGCAGCCGGGCCCGGGCCGGGGCGGAGTGCGCGGGCACCCCGCACAGGTCGAGGGCGAGGCCGACGGTGGCCCGGCGTCTGCTCACGTCGTCGTTGAGGTAGCCGTAGAGCGGCTCGAAGGTTCGGTCGACGTCGGGTGCGAGGGCGGTGAGCACGACGGCGACGTCGAGTTCGGTGAGGCCCGCCCGCGCGGCCAGCCGGGCCAGCCGGTCGGCATGGCCGGTCGCGCCATCGGTTCCGGTGCCGGCCCCGGTAGTGCTGATGGCGGCGGCGGTGCCGGATCCCGTTCCGTCGTCCGTCACCACCGGCCAGGTGTGCAGGAGGTGGCGCACCGCGCCGTCGGACAGGTACAGGCCACGCAGGGGGTCGTCGGCCGTGGGATCTCCGTCGGCCCGCCGTTCGACGAGCTCGGACACCCGCGCGCGCAGCCCGCCGAGACGGGCGAGCAGCGCGCGGGCGGGGTCGTCGACGGCATCCTGCGGTGCCCCGGTGGCCGTCGTCTCCGGACCCGGCGCCGAGACGTACGGGGCGCTCACGGCGCGTCCGGGCGGCGGGGGACCTCCTGGCGGGAAGCCGCGTTCTCGTTGGAGGCCGCGTCCTTGCGGGCGGCCCGAGCCGCCCGGGCGGCCGCCACCTGGTGGGGACGGTGCGAACGGCCCTCGGACACCGCCGGGTTGCCGTCCACACCGCTCACCCGGACCATCGCGCCCTCGGTGACGGGAGGCCCCGCGTCGTACTCCGGGAAGGCCGGGAAGGGCGCGGTCACCACCAGGTCGAGGGACGGCTTCAGCTCGCCGCCGAGCGCGGACCAGATCTCGGCGAGCGACCGCGATTCCGTCTGGATGCCCGCCACCGTCAGCGGTACGGACAGACTCAGCGCCCGCAGGGAACCCGGCAGTTCGTCCGGCGGCAGCACCTCACGGGGCAGTAGCGTCGCGAGTACGGCGGACAGCAGCCGGTGCTCGTCCTGCGGTGTCTTCGTCCACGCCGTCACCAGGTACGACAGCCGGAACCAGCGCGGCGGCTGACTCCGCCGCACGACCACATCGCGCTCGTCCCGTACCGCCACGTGGCCGCGCTGACGCCGGGCCACGTCCTCCCGGATGTCGTACAGGTAGGTGTTGACCACGGGGGCGTTGCGCCGCGCCGCCCAGTCGCGGGTCGGTGCCTCGAAGGACACCTCGATGCCCGACCCCGTCAACGCCCCGCCGCCGAGCAGGCCCTTGAGTACCTCGTCCACCTCGTGGATCACGCCTGCGCTCCCGCTCTGCCCGCACGGCCGTTCCCTCCCGGTCCGTCGTCCACCGCCGATCGTCACCCGGGCGCCTTGCGGGCCGCAGGGCCATGGGGGACGACCGCCGGGCAGTCCTCCCTGCCCCCGCGGACACGCCCCGCCGCTTTCGACTGCCCGGACGGTCAGATGTAGCCTTCCCGAAGGGCAAAAGCCACGGCGTGCGCCCGATTGCGCAGCTGAAGCCGTGTGGTGAGGCCGTGCACGACGTTCTTGACGGTCCGTTCGGAGTAGGCCAGCTTGCCCGCGATCTCGCCGGTGTCGAAGCCCTCGGAGACCAGGCGCAGTACGTCCACCTCACGGGACGTCAGCCCGAAGGCCGGCATGTCGGTCCGGCCCGCCGTACCCCGGTGCAGCGTGGCCACCTGCTGGATGAGTCGGCCGAGCAGATCGGCGGGCAGGTCACCTTCACCGCGGGACGCGGCCAGTACCGCTTGCACCAGCCGCTCGGCAGTGGCCTCGTGGCGCCAGACGATCGCGCCGACACCGCACTCCACCGCGTCCAGCAGCTCGCTCTCCCGCATCGCGCCCACCACGAGCACGGCACGCGCCCCCTCGCTGCGCACGATCCGGCGCAGCCGGACCAGAGCCGCCTCGTCGAGCGTGTCCACGACGAGCAGGGCCACCGTGCCCGGGCCGGACTCCTCGCGCAGCTCGACCTCCGGGTGTCTGCGCAACTGGCCGGCCGCGCCCTCACGGCTGATGGGGTCGGTGGCGGACACCGTCACGGGGACGCGCCGGTCCACGGAGCCGGCGGTCCGGACCGCGATGTTCCGGCCCGTGGTAGGAGAGGACATGCCGGGAGAGGACGGGCCGGGAGAGGACGTGGTCGTGGTGCGGGGTGAGCTGAGCAACCGATTCCCCTGTTCAGCGGCCCGCCGCGGAGTGCGGGCCGGTGGCGGATGAGCTTCAACCCTTCTGCGGCCGCCGCAGGGACCGCAATCGTGGAGGACCACGAGCCGTACCACGAGGCCGTGCCGGAGACCACCACGAGATCGGCCGCCCCCGCGCACGTCACCGCAGTTCACAGCGGACACCGACAGCATCGGGCAGCTCCGGGTGACCGCAGTGAGGTACGCCACTCCAGACCACGCCGGTGAGGATTCCGCCATCTCACCCGGCGTGAAAGCACACCTTCCACCACAGGAGCCGCTGATGACCGGTCCGCTGCTCGAACGCGACGTGACCCGGGCGCTGCTCGCGGCAGAGGCGGAGCGGGCCCGCTTCGGTTCAGGCCGCCTGGTGCTGCTCCAGGGAGCCTCCGGCACCGGCCGCACCTCCATGCTGGAGACCGCCGTCCGGGACGCCGAGGACCTGGGCCTGCGGGTGCTGTGGGCCCGCTGCTCGCCGGAGGACACCGGGGCGCAGTTCTCCGCGGTGCTGCAACTCCTGGGTCTGGTACGGGACTTCTCCGACCTCGCACCGGACGGCGACGACCGGGGGAGCGCGGCCCGGCTGTGGAGGCTGCTGCGTGCCTATGCGGCCGAGGGCCCGCTCCTGCTCGCGGTCGACGACGTCCATCTTGCCGATGCCGCGTCACGCCGCTGGCTGCGGGAAGCGGCCCGCCGCATCGACCGATTACCGGTGCTGCTCGTGGTGAGCGAACGCAGTCAGTACGACATCGAGGCCCGGCCCCCTGGCCTCGCGCAGTCCCTGCCTGCGTCCCTCGTCCGGACCCACACGATCGAGCCGCTCGGCGACGCGGCCGCCACGGAGCTCGTCCGGGTCGCCTTCCCGGCAGCCGGACCCCACTGGACGGCCGAATGCGTACGGGTGGGCGCCGGCAGCCCGATGCTGCTCCACGCCCTGCTCGACGACCTCGGCGGCCCGCGGGCGCCCGGCCCCGCAGCGGCGGCGGTCCCGCCTCTGCCGGACACCTGCGCCGCGCTCTATCCCGGGAGCTATCCGGCGGCGGTTTCGTGGTGGCTGAACAGTGCGGGTGCGGCGACGGCCGAGGTGGCCCGCTGCCTGGCGGCACTGGAGGAGGCCTGGCCCCGGCAGACACACGAGGCAGACGGGACGGGGGGAGCGGCAGGAAGCCGCACCGGACGCGGCACGGGCGTCCGGGTGGGCACGGACGTGGCCGGGGTACTCGCCGAAGCGGCCGGGGCGGATCCCGCACGGGCCGCCGGCTGGCTCACCGCGATGACCCGCATCGGAATCCTGCGCCCGGACCCGGCCGGCCTGCCCCGCTTCGCCCACCGGCTGCTGCGGGACGCCGTGCTGACCGGCTGGCCGACGTCACGACGCGAGGCGGCGCACCGGGTGGCGGCAGAGACGATGCTGCGACGCGGCGAACGCGCCGAGGCGGTCGCCGCCCATCTGCTGCGCACGCGGGGCGTCGGACTGCCCTGGGCACTGCGCGTGCTGCGCGACGCGGCGACGGCCGCGGTGCACGACGCCCGCCCCGGCGACGCCGCAGGCTATCTGCGCCGCGCCTTGGACGAACCGCTCTCCGACGACCGGCGCCAGCAACTGCTCACCGAGCTGGGTTCGCTGGAGTACGCCTCGGCCGACGGCGCGGTCGCCATCGCACGTCTTGCGGAGGCACAGCACCTGCCGGCCGCCCCTCGTGACCGGGTGCGCGCGGCCGTTGCCCTCGGCACGGCCCTGGTCGGCCGCGGCGAGGTCACCACGGCTCTGGAGGTACTGCGGCGCACGGAGGACAGCCTGGACGGACATCCGGGACTCACCCGGACCGTGCGGACCGCCACCGCGCTACTGGCCGACTCCGACCTCTCGACCCGTCAGGAGACCTACCGCAGGCTCTGTGAGAGCGGCGTACACGCGCCGGAACTCGTCGGCACCGCCAGCCGTGCCCTGCTGGTGCGCTACGAGGCGACGGCCGGTCTGATCTCGGCCGGCGAGGCCATGACCCGCGTACGGGCCCTGCTCGCACAGCCCTCCGACCCGCTGGCCGAGCCGTTCCTGCTGGGCACCGCGGCGGCGGTCGCCGAGTGGGCCGACGAACTCGACGAGGCCGAACGGCTCGTGGACCGCGGTCTGGTCGGCCAGCACCCAGCCCTGCTCCACCCCATGGAGCACGCGCTGCTCAACACTCGCGCCGACATCGCCGCGGCGCGCGGTGACGTCGCCCGGCTGATCGCCGTGCGCGACGACGGCGCGGCCGTCGGCGCACGCGCCCACGGCGGCCCCTCCAACCGGGACGCCCATGTGCTGATGGCACTCGTCCACACGGGGCGCTTCGTGGAGGCCGCACGGCTCGCCGACGCCTTCGACCTGAGCCGGGCCCCGGAATCATGGGAGCTGAACCGGTTCCTCTACGCGCGGGGAGTGCAACGCCTGGCCGCCGGCGATCCGGCGGGCGCGCTCCACGACTTCCTGGAGTGCGGCCGCCGCCAGACCGCCCGCGAGGTGCTCAGCCCGGTCGTCACCCCGTGGCGGACGGCGGTCGCCCAGTGCCGCCTTGCGCTCGGTGGTGGTCCGGAGGCCTTGTCCCTGGCCACCGAGGAGCTGCGGCTGGCCCGGGTGTGGAACACTCCGCGCACCGTGGGTCGCGCTCTGCGCGTCCTCGGCACGGCGACCGGCGGCCGCCGCGGACTGCACCTCGCCGAGGAGGCGGTCGAGATCCTCAGGGATGCTCCCGCCGACGCCGGCATGGAACTGGTGGAGGCCCTGATCGCCCAGGGCCGCCAGCTCCTCGCAGCCGGCGAACGGGGACAGGCCCGCGAACGGCTGCGCGAGGCGGCAGACCTGGCCGAACGCAAGGGCGGCCTGCGGCTGCTCACCCTGGCCGAGCAGGCCCTCCGGGAGGGCGGCGTGCGGGTCCCTGCCGCGGCGCGGACCGGCTCGGGGGCCCTGACCGGCAGCGAGCGCCGCATCGCCGAACTGGCGGCGGCGGGGCGGACGAACACCGAGATCGCGGACCTCCTGCACTTGGCCCGCCGCACTGTGGAGACTCATTTGACGAGCACCTACCGGAAACTGGGCATACGCCGAAGGTCGGAACTGCCCGCCACTCTGTTCCGTACCCACCCCCCGACCGTCGGTGCCCGGGAACCGTCCTGAGGGCGGCCGAGTCTCGCAGGATGCGCCCGGCCCGCAAGGGGTGAGCGCAGAGGCTGTCATCGGCCTTGGACACGGAGGGTGGACGGGAACGGCCTGCCGAGACGCGTCCGCTCACCCCCGCCCGTGGGGCTTCTTCTCGTGGGGGTGGCGACGGCGTCTCACTTCTTACCTCGCAAGGTTCGCAGGAGCGACTGTGTCCTGCTCATGCCGGGGCCGCCGTCGAGTTGGTTCTCACTCTCGGGGGTGACCCAGCCCAGCGCCTTCCAGAACTCGAGGGCCTCCGGGGGGAACAGGTGCTGGAACTCGTCCGCTTTGATGGCCATGTCGGGTGCCTTGGCGGTGCTGTGGTCCTGTTCCATGACTCCTTGATGCTGGCCGGTGTACTGCTTGAGGAACTTCTCCATGTAGCCGGGGCCCGAAATGTCGGAGGCCAGGCCCGCGAGATCCCCTTCGATGTTCTTGGAGCCGTACTTTTCCTTCAGATCGGTGAAATGTTGCGGAAGGTTCCTGAGGATTTCTTCCATGAACTCCGACCCGGGCGCCAGGATGAAGTTGTTGCCCAGAACTCCCTTGCCGTAGCGCGCAGTGGCCGCCTCGCTGAGGTCCTCGGGGGTCGGATCCTGATCCGTCTCCTCACGACCCAACGCGGTGTGCACGCTGTTCTTGTCCCTCAGCCGCGGGGCGAGAAGGGGAACTTCCTCGCTGTGCATCAGCACCTCGGGCGCCGACCTGAGCTGTACGGTGCCCGGTGCGACGTCGACGTCCATGTACACCCCGCCATATTTCTTCATCACGGTGTAGCGCAAGATGTCGGAGGCCAGATTGTGGGCGCTCTTCCTCTTGGCGTCCTTGTAGATCCGGTAATTCTCCTCGCCCGCGTTCTCCTTCACCAGCTTGTCGCTGTCGGCGCGGATCTTCAGACGGTTACCGAAGATCTTTTCGAGAGCCTTTACCCTCGAACTGCTCGCATCGGTCCACAGAGTCAGCGTCCAGTTGCTGTCCTCGGCGTTTTCCTTCCACGCGTTCAGGTTGGCCACGACGGCATCGCCGGGCTTGCCGCCCAGCCAGATGAAGTGCAGGTCCCGCGGCACTGGGACGCGGCGCGCCGATCGCGGCTTGTCAGCCCCGCCCCACACCTGCTGAACGATGTCGGCCTGAGCGGCGAAACCCCGGCCGCTCAGGCGGTTGAGCAGCAGTCGGTAGATGTCCGATCGGTCCGTGGCCGCCAAGTGGCGCACGTATCCCACGAGCCGATCGTGGTCACCCGAGTAGAGTTCGGTGTTTTCATGGTCGCGCAGTTGGAGACTCTCGCCGCGTGCCGACTCCACGGTCTCCTGTTCCCCGGGACGCTCTTCTGTCGCCGTCCCCTCTCCAGGGGCCCGCTGCACCACCGTGGCGACGTGCGGCTCTCGCGCCGGGCTCCGCCCGGTCGCGACTCGTTGCACGGACGTCGGCCCGCTCATGGGCTGCTCGTGGCTGGTGCACCCCGGGCCGTGTCGATGCCGGTCGCCGGGCAGCGGCCTGCTCCCGCGCTGGACGGGAGCAGGCTCGGCCATGGCCCGGTCGGACGCGGTTTCCGCGAAACGTTCGCCCCGGTCACGCGGATGCGAGATGGCAAGTCCGGCACCGTTGTCCGTACCCAAAGCCGGTTCCGGGTCCATGGTGTGGGCCAGCTCGTGAGCCCAGTCCTTCTTGCTCATCGCACCGCCGTCGACGATGTGCCCGCCGGCGGCGAACGCCTTGGCATCGATCAGGACAGCCGCTTTGCGCGCGACGGTCCCGTCGTGGACCTGCACGGCACTGAAGTCCGCCCCGTCGTAGCGTGTTTCCATCTCCTGCTGCAGAGACGGCTCCAGGGGATGCGACGGTGATCGCAGGGCTTCGTCCACGGCCGCCCGCTGCACTTGCGCATGGTCGACGGTCTTGTCCGGAGCGGGCCCGGCCGAAGCTCCACCTCCTGCGGAAGCGAGTCGCTGTAGATGCTTCAGCCAGTGAGAGTTCAGTCCGACAGCCTGGCCGGCGCGGGACGGCCCTGGCGCCCTCCGGCCGACTTGCCCGGCATCCTTCTCGTGCGCACGCACGCGGCACACTCCTTCGCGCAGGGGGATTCTGCCCGCCTGATTGTCCACGCTGCAGTGCAGTGGCATGAAGTCCTCACCGGTGCAGACATGTTGCCCTCGGGAACCGTACGTTCGGGCAACAGGACCACCCTCACACGTCGCGAACGCCTGGTCACCGGCCACGCGACCTCATCAGGGCCCGGCACCGTCCTCTTCGGCACGCAGCCATTTCTCCACGGCTGCGTTTCCCGCAGTGTGCTGGAGGAGTCTCAGGCGCGCCAAGGTGCCGCTCTCGGGGGCAGACCGCGCGAGCTCCCTGACCGCACCCGCCGGTTCCATGGAGATCGTGCGCCTTTGCGTCTCCGCGGCACCCTCCTGCTGGTTGCCCTCCATCCGTCCTCTCTCCGTCGATGACCCGACCGCGTTCCACCATCCACGAATTGCTATCACGAGATGTCGCCGAGCAGGACTGCGAATCGTTCGGTGCAACTCCCGAACTCGTGGCCGGACCAGCTCCGTTGTTGCATGAACCTCAACGGCATCAGGAAAGACTGGTGGCCAGGCCGCGGAAGCGGACCGCTGGCGCCGGCGTCGGGTACCGGCCGGTCTTCATGGACCGGCTCCTGGTCGCGCTGGTGCACACTCGCCACGGCGTGACCCACGATGTGCCATACCCAGTCCGTTGCCGGTGGGTGATCCGCCCGGCCGGTACCGGGGACCATGGGCCGCTACACGGGGCCGAGCCGGTCCTAACCGTCCTACTCACCAAAGGGAGGCGGCGGTCCGTACCCCTGCAGGAGGCTGCGCCACTGGGCGGGCCCGGCGGTCGAGTGCGCCTGCGGAGACGCTCAATGGGCACAGCCCTCCTACCTCGGGCCGCCGCCATCGATCAAAGTGCACAGCGTACTGGCACGTTGAAAGGCCGGCCATCGCCGTAGGCAAGCCAGTACCTGTGTCCGAGTCGCCCACGACAAGTTGGTCCGGCCGCGACGGCACATCGGGTTTGGGCGTGGTATTCCAGCCCGAGGATTACCCAGCGTTCCATGGAACGCGATGCTGAACCCAGTGCTCCAACAGCCCAAGAGGACCTGCCCGCTGACCCGGTGCGGCGCCTGCTCCGGCATCCGGGGGCTCGGCGATCGGTGGCGTTCCCGCGTCGGGACCTGACTGATGAACTGATGGCGGAGATCACTGTCCTGGGCTCCGTACAGACTCTCGCCGCGAGCTCCTCCGTGCCCTCTGGGATCAGGGCCCGCTTTGCGCAGCATCCGGCGCTGGCCGTTCGGCGTGCGCTTGCGGCGAGCGTCAGGCGCGGGCCACCGGGGCTGCTGGCCCGTCTGGCGGGGGAGCCCCGGCTGTGCCAAGGGCTCTGTGACCGCCGCGCCTCAGGAAGGAGACCACCGGCTTGCGCCTCACCGGGGTCGGCGAGCCCCAGCAGGGCGGAGCCGCGCGGATCCGGCTGATGCGGCGCCGATTCCGCGCGGCACGGCGTATGGCCTAAGGCTTGTGGGCGACGCCGCCGGCGATGCACCGCTGGGCTGAGCTCAGAGGCTCCAGCCGCGGGCCGTCAGGCCACCAGTCTGCGCACCGCACCAGGCCCGGGTCGACCATCTCCAGACCGTTGAACAGCTCCTCCAGTTCGGCCCTGGTGGAGAAGGTGCCGCTGCCCATCATGCTGTGCAGGAACATGTCCTCCATCCTCCGGGCGGTCGCGCTGTACTCGTCCTCCGGATCCAGGAAATGACTGATCGCCACGTAGGAGCCGGGCGGAAGGGCCTCGAGGTAGGCGCGCATGATGTCTTTGCGCGTGCGCGTGTCCTCGCCGTTGTAGTGGTGCAGCGTGCCCATGTGCAGCAGCGCGATCGGCTCGTCCCAGTCCAGGTGGGACCGTACGAGTTCGTTCCCGAGGAGCCTCTCCGGTTCGAAGATGTCCTCGGCGGCGATGACGGCGCTCTCGTTGCCGTCCAGTAGCGCGCGGCTGTGGGCCAGCACCAAGGGGTCGTTGTCCACGTAGACCACCCGGGCGCCCGGGTTGACGCGCTGCACCACCTGGTGGGTGTTCTCCGCGGTCGGCAGGCCCGACCCGCAGTCCAGGTACTGGGTGATGCCGGTCTGCCCGGCGAGGAAGCGGCAGACGCGGATCAAGAAGGCGCGATTCTCGACCGCCAGGTCCGCGGCCTCGGGAGCCGCCTTCTGCACGCTCCGGACCACCTCGCGGTCCACTTCGTAGTTGTCGGTGCCGTTGAGGAACGCGTCGTACACCCTGGCGATGCTGGGCTTCGTCGGATCGATATGGGTCGTTGCACTGGACATGGGGCCTCGCGGGCGGTCTCGATGGGATCGGTCGGCCAACGGACACTAGTCAGGCCGGTAGGCCGACTGGGGCATCGATCGCCGAGAACGTCCCGGATTCCACCCGATGGTGTGGCCGAACGAGTGGTAGCGGCGGCCGGTTCGGCTCAGTTCCACGCGTCGAGGGCGCCGGCCGGGGCTGGTGCGCCCCCGCGGAAGCAGTGGGCCTCGTGCCGGGGCGCGCCTACGGATGGGGTGTCAGGCCAGCCGTGTCGGGCGAGCTTGACCGCGGAGACGAGCGGGATCACGGCCAGCAGGGGGACGAGGACGAGGTCCGGGAACGCTCCCAGCAGCAGTCCGCCCAGCACTGCACCGACCATCGAGCCTGCGGCAGCCGGGTGCCCGGACGCCCATCGCCGGGTGGCCAGCTGCTGGACCCATGCGCCCCTTTCGAGGTGTGGCAGGGGGTCTTTGCTGCGCCCGTCCGGCTTCTTGCGTCTTTCGGGCCCTGGGTTTCAGTGCGTTCGTGGCGTGCGGGGGACTGCGGGCCCTCTGCGGTGAGCCGAGCGACGACGGCCGTGCCGTCCGCTGTGGGGCCGGGCTGTGGGGGCTACTTGGATTCGACTTGTCCTATCGGTCCGGGTCCGGCCGTCAGCGCCTCGCAGGCGGTCGAGCGGGTGCTGCGCGCCGGCTGACCGCGCCGGTTCCCCACTGGTCGCCCCGTGCTTCGAGGGCCTGGACGTGGGGCAGACTGGTCCAGTACACGCCGCGGTGGAGGGGTGCCGCGAGAATGTCGGGCAAGGTGACGCACAGCCTGGCCCTTGTCCGCGTGCAGCTTGGCTGGCCGTCGGCGCCGGGTACCGCGGAGGGAGCGGACGGGCGGGATGCCGCGCACAAACGGCTCCAGGCCCTGACTGTCGTGCATGTTCGCGCCGGAGATACCCAGGGCCAGCGGCGACTCGTTCCGTTCGGTGATCAGGTGGATCTTCGATCCCGCTTTGCCACGGTCGGTCGGATTCGGTCTGGTCAGTGGCCCCCCTTCCTTCGGCCCGCAGGCTGACGGAGTCGGTTGCGCACCGCGATCGGTCCAGCCCGCCTCGCGCTCCGAGTTCGTCGAGGATCACACGGTGGAGCCGGGCCCAGACCCGGTCCCGGCTCCACTGAGCGAGACGCGGGGCAGGCCTTGGAGGGGCCGCAGGCCCCCTTGGAGGCCGGTGCGCACCAGCGACCTTGATGCAGATCTCGAAGGAGTTCCGTGAAATGCCTGGTCACCGGGATGGAGGGCGCGCGGATACGGAACGACTCCGAAGGCCGTCACCCGGAAGCCACAACCTGGCCGGACGTGACTTGGGGAGGTTCAGGTAGCAGCGACGCGAGGTTGTCCCGTACGAAGTCAGCGGCCCTCTTGACCGACTCTTCGGCCCCGGTCTGGTCTTCAAAGACGCTGGTGGAGAGCATCACTCCACCGCCCGCGTCAACCCAGTAGTACGCCACGAATCCAGGCACTTGGCGGAGGAGAGGTACGAACCCCTCTTCCACTCGGCGCCCCGCCTCGGCAGGATCAGTGACCCCTTTGTACCGTCGAACCACTGCGTACATGGCTGAACTCCTCATGGATCCCAAGGGCACCTCGTGCGATACGACCTACCCCCACCGTGCGTCGCTGGCTCGCGGGAGATCCGAAAGGCACTCGTATAGGCGCATCGATGATCCAAGATGGCATCCACTGAAAGCCTCGCCGCGGCGGAAGATCACCGGGTGAATGCGGTCGTGCCGCAGGTGCCGGTCTGGCGCCGTCGGCGTGACCGGCCTCGTGACGGCCGGGACGGCCATCCCGCACGGATTGTCAACGATCGACCACGTTGCGCACGCGTATGCCCCGACAATGGCTGGTGACGGTGGCCGCAGAGGCCGACTGGCAGTCAACTGGCATAAGGCGGAGGGGAAAAGATGGCCGATCAGGCAATACCCGAAGAGTTGGGGCAGCGCGAGAGGGTCTTCCTGCCGGGACGGCAGGGCGGACCCTCCTCCGCCCGGCGGCGGAAGTCCGTCAACGTTACGGTGGGCGTGGTGACGGCAGGCTTCGCAGCGGTCACCATGGGCATGCTCCTCGCGGGCAAGCCGCTTCCGCTCGCGCTCCTGCCGCTGGTCCTCGGTGGTGCGGCCTTCGAGTGGATCCGGCGCCACAGCCTGCGGACCATCGACCAGGAGCCCTATGACGAGGTCGAGTTATACGAGAACGGCCTCCTCGGCCGGGCCGGCGGCAGGCAGCGGCACATGCTCTGGGGCGAGGTCACGGAGTACTGGGTTCGCGCCTACGAGCCACCGACGAAGGTCACCGCGGACGGGCCGGAGCCGACCCGGTCCCCCGGGACGAAGGCCGTCTTCCTGCGCGCCTCGAACAGCGACTTCGAGGTGATGCTGAGCGGGCTCGAAGCCGGCGGCGACCTCATGGCGGTGGCGGCCGAGCGGATCACCGCAGAGCTGCTGCCCGGAGCCCTGGCGCAGCTGCGCGCGGGCCGTACCGTCGCATTCGGCCCGCTCTCCCTCGACGCTGCCGGGATTCACCGTGGCGGCCGGAGCGTCGGATGGGGCGAACTGGACGCCGTCGTGGAATCGCCGGGATCGAGGATCGCCGTCCGGGACGCCACGGGGAAGGAGTCGCTGCACACCAGGGCGAGCGAACTGCCCAGCCCGGCTCTCTTCCACGCCCTGGCCCGGCAGGCACAGGCTGACCACTCCGCAGGCTGAGCCGCAGACCCGGCCGGCCGAAGCTGTCCCCCGCCCGGTCCCGACGGGAGCGGGCTGGTGGCGCACACGCTCCGACCGCGATGGCGCCGTACCCGGCGTGAACGCGGACCGGCAGCCGGCCCGCTCCGATACCGCGCTTGATCAGCCGCGCAGGAGGCCGGGGCAGCGCGTCACCAGGGCCCTCCCGCTACTGGATCGACCCGCACAGGACACGGCACAAGACGCTGTCCAGCGCACCGCGGTGTGCGCCGTCGTGCTCCGCTGTGCGCTGGCGGACGGCTGCGTCCATGCGTTCGGCTTCCGGGTGGTGTTTTCGGCGTGGCGCTGCCGCTGCTGCACGCGCTCGTGCGGTACCGCTGGATACTGGAGAAGGAGGCGGTCCTGGGCGGCGTGGGCACGGCCGTGGCCGTGGGTCTGGGCATCGCCGCAGCGGCGGGCATGTTCACCGCCAGCACCCGCGTCCATGACTGATCAACCCTGCTGCCCGGTGGCTGTTCCAGAACTCTGGAGCGGCCCCGGCCTGGCTACCACGCCCAGCGCGGTGAACGCGGCGAGCTGGGCGCCCGGCCCGGCCTCAAGCAGTCAGTTCAAAGCGCGCCTGGCGTGCCACGGTCCCGGGGCGGTGGGCTGTGACGGGGGAGCATCGCGGGATGACCACTCATCATCCTGTCGAGCGGGACGGCCGGTCAGGCCTCCCCGCGCAGGCGTCGGGCGATGTCGATGTCGTCCTGCAGCGCGCTGAATCGAGGGTACGGCTCGCGGGTGGGGTCAAGGACGCAGACGTGGAGCTTGTCGCCGGTATGGGGCGGCGCCGCGTTCTCGTCCCACCACGACGGGTGTTTCACCTGGTCGATGAACCCGAATACGTCTTCATACCCGTCCACTCCGACTTTCGACCCGAAGGGTGCGACAGCGACGGTCGTCACGTCAAGTTCCTCGTGCTGACGGAATCTCAACTTGGTCCTCCAAAAATCTTGACCCAGCTGCGGTTCAACGTTGGTTCGTTGAACCGGTCGAGTTTCTCAACGGTTATCTCGAACTCGATTCGGGGCGCGCCGCCGGGTCCGCATGCTCGCCGAACTCATCCAGGAGTTCGTACTGGGCGTGGGATCGGGGAGGTGGGAGCTTGCGCCGTCGAAAGCTCTCTCTGGCCGCGGGAGAGTTGCACCAGCATCTCGTGTGCGAAGTGGGTCTCTCGGAGGGCGGCCTGCCTGCGTTGTGCGGCTTCAGCCGTTGTCGGCATCGAAGTAGAAGGTGTCGGGGTGGTCGCCAGCGGTGACCTGCAGCTGGCCCGCGACGCTCGGCCTGGCGCCGTTCAGCTCGCACAAATGAGTGATTGGTTCGTAAGTTTGAGGAACCTCGGTCGATGGGACCGTATCTATCCCCCCGTAAGCATGCCAACCGGTGTAGGGGTGGACTGATGGTGCAAACCGACGAGGCGCAGCGAGTGACGGTCCCGGAGTCGATACCGGGGTCGATGCGGCGGAAGTCGTGGCGGGTGGGGGCCTGGCGGCGTGGCCGGATCATCGCGGGGCTGGCGGTGCTCGCAGCTCTCCCCCTCGCGCTGCACGGCCTGCTGCCCAACCCCGGCAATCTGGCCGGGCTGCTGGAGACCTTCCTGCCCTGGTGCGGCCTGGTTGTCCCGGTGTTGCTGGTGCCCGCGCTGTGGCGGCGTTCGGCCACCGCGCTGGTTGCGCTGCTGGTCCCCACTGTCGTCTGGCTTGCCATGTTCGGCGGGATGCTCGGCGACCGGAGTACCGGCAAGGGCGATCTCACCGTCGTCACGCACAATGTGGCCGCTGCCAACACCGATGTGGCGGGCACGGTGAAGATGCTGATCGACTCCGGCGCCGACCTCATCGCACTGGAGGAGCTGGAACCGAAGCTGCTGCCCGAGTACGAGCGGGGCTTGGCCGCCGTGTACCCGCACCATGTGGCCGGCATCAGCGCCGATGGGCTTTGGTCGAAGTACCCGGTCACCGGCAGCGCGATAGCGAAGGGCCCGGGCGGCGAGGGCAACGGAACGGTATTCCGGTCGGTGATGGCCGCTCCGAAGGGAGAGATCGCGGTCTATGTCGGGCATCTGGACTCGGTCCGAGTCTCCTTCGGTAACGGGTTCGGCGCGGAACTGCGGGACGGCAGCATCGCCGCGGCGAGCGCGGCGCTCAGGGCCGAGCCGCTGGAACGGGTGCTGTTGATGGGTGACCTGAACGGCAGTCTGGCGGACCGCGCCTTCGCGCCGATCGCCGAGCAGATGACGTCCGCCCACGAGGCTGCCGGCTCCGGATTCGGCTTCACCTGGCCGACCGCCTTCCCGGCAGTAAGGATCGACCACATCCTGAGCAAGGGCCGACTGACCCCGACCGATTCCTGGGTGCTGCCCGCAGACGGCAGCGACCACCGCGCGGTGGCAGCGTCCTACCGGTACTGAGCCACCCGCCCTGCTTGTGGTCCGCCGGGATGACGGGGAGGCCTTGGCGGGCCGGGTGGGGGCGGGGTGGACGGTGACGCATCCGGAGGCCGCGAGCAGTGCGGCGAGGGAGCAGGGGTATGGACCAGCGGCGCATGCCGTCGCCGGGCCGAAGCGGGCTGCTCTGGCCGACCCTGGAAGAGGGCAAAGCCGTGAGGGAGGCCTCACGATGCTCAGGCCGCCGGTCGAGCCGATGCTGGCGCAGGCCGCCGAGGCCTCGCCCGGCCTGGCCGCGCTGCGGGCGGGGGTGGCGTACGAGGGGAAGTTTGGGACGGGGTTGTCCGTTGTCCGTTTGTCCGTTGTCGGGTGCGGTGCTGGCACACTGTGTCAGCGCGCTGCGGCCACCGAGTCGGTGGTGCCGTGCCAGGTCCTGCGGTATCCCTCGCGGAGAGGGCCGCCGACGAGGTCGAGCACCTTCAACGCTGCGCTGATCAGTGCTGCGGGGTCGCCTGACCCGCACAAGTGGCGGTGTCCTTCGAGGAGGGCGGCTCCGCGCTGTGGGTCGGCTTCCAACAGGCGGCGGGGCAACCACTTCCCGCCGCCGATCCACGCGTGATGGTGGTCGCAGAGCAGGTCGGCGGCGGCATTGACCACGTACCCGGCAACGGTCAGACGCTCGATGGGGTCACTGGCGTCAGTGAGGTCGTCCAGGGCGTCCGTCAGACCGTAGCGTTTTGTATCGACGGTCTCCGGTTCCAGTGCAGGCGGACCTGCACGAAGGTCCGCTTCGGCCAGGGCGCGAAGGCGGCCGGCCTCGCCATTGGCATCGACCAGAACGAGACCGGAGGCATACATGTTCTGAAGGACCGCCCGCCGTGCGGCGATGTCTGCGGCGAAGAGCTCCAGGAGACCGGTTCGGGTGTGGACGAAGAGTTCAACGACCCGTTCCTCGAATCGGATCGTTTCCCGGTAGGTCACGCCGGCATCGTCGATGAGCACCGCGATGTCCAGGTCGCTGCTGGCAGTGGCGCGTCCGGTAGCCGTGGAGCCGGCGAGGATCACGGAGAGCGCATCGGGAAAGCGGCTGCGGACGAGACGTCGCGCCTGGTCGATGGGGTCTGCATACATGAGGGGCAGCGTGCCAGGATCCTTGACCAGAGGCGAGTCGATTCCGCACGGCGTGGTCCGAGTGACTCGATGCCGAAGCGACGGACTGTTCAACAGCGCATCACAGAAGTTCGACGGGCACCGGATGCGCCCGGACGCCTCCTGTCTGGTGTGAAGGCGATCGCGGTCGGCGGGGGAGTCGTTCTTGCCGCGGCCGAGTGCACGTTGGTGCGGGGCTGGACCGGTGGGCGTGTGTGTTCAGTGAGAGGTGGGGGTGTCGGGGTAGCGGCCGGATTCGGCGAGCCAGGCGAGTTGGGTGCCGGGCATGGCGCAGATGGCGCCGGCGGTGTGTGTGATGGTGCCGCGCAGGGGGGCGGGCCATGCTCGGATCGTTTGGTCGAGTTCGGTGCGCAGGACGGGGCTGGTGCGCGGTGGCGTGGGGCCAGGGTGCGATGCCGTGTTCCGTAGGGTTCATCGGCCTGCTCCGGTGCCGTCCTGGGCCGGCAGCAGCGCGTCGCGCAGTCCGCGGGCGGGGAGGGCGTGGACGTGGGTGGCGGTGACGGTGAGGAAGGGCCTGGGCCCGTACATCACGGGCAGGTCGCTCCAGGTGCCGTCGTGGGTCTGGGTGTCGATGAGGAAACGGACCGCCTGTTCCAGAGCCGTATCGGGGACAATGTGCCCGCCGGCGGTCAGGGCCGAGAGGGCCAGGCCCGTTGCCGTGGGGCTGGAGTACGGTTCACCCGGTATGCGGGGCCAGCCGCCCTCGGCCCGCTGTGTTGCCAGAAGTTCGACCAGCGCGGCGCGACGGGCGGCGGGGGAGGCGACGGCAGGGCCCATCTTCGCCGCACTGTAAGCGGGCGGGATGTACCAGTCGGATTCCCGGCGGCCCTGTGCGCCCAGTTCGGCCAGCCAGCGATAGGCCGGACCGAGGTCGATCCCGGGCAGAGCGACCGCGCTGACGCCCGCGACCATGTGGGCGACGACATCGGGTACGGGGGTGTCGTCACTGGACTGCCAGGTGGTCCACAGTCCTTGGGGCGTCTGATGGGCGCGGGCATAGCCGGCAGCGGCAGCGCTGACACGGCCGATCCACGGGGTGCCGGCCAGGGCGAGGAGGGTGTTGCCCGTGGTGTCGTTGTCGGTATCGAGCGGGGCCGTGCAGCTCCAGCCGCCGTCCCCATTTTGAGCCGAAACCAGGAACTCCATCGCACCGGCCGGCGCGCCCGTCTCGAAACCGGGGTGGCCGCGAAACGCGCGCACCATCAGGCCTGTGTCCCACACCTCGCTGATCGGGAAGCGCCACGTGCCGTCCATCTGCTGGCTCGCCAGCAGATGGTCACGACAGCGCCGGGTGACCGCAAGGCCGGGGGCGACACGGGTCTGCGCCAGGTGCGGGATCCCGGTGACCAACGGCATGCCGTAGAAGGAACCGTCCGCCGGCTCAGGGACGGCCGGTCCCACGACGTCGCCGTTCAACCGGCAGACCAATCTTGATCTTGAACGGTTCGTACGCCGGCCTCGGCCGGCCCGACTCACCCGCGCCCTGCCACCTCCTGCTCACGGGCGTCGAGGCCGGCCGGCGTCGTGCCCGCCCAGTGGCCGACGAGCTCTGCGTAATGGGGGCTGCGTACGAGGAGTTCGGCATGGGTGCCCAAGGCCGTCCGGTCGCCGTCGAGCAGCAGGACCCGGCGGGCCCGGGTGGCCGAGACGAGCCGGTGGGCGATGACGACGAGGGTACCGGGGCGCGCGGCGAAGGCGGCCTCCGCCCGCTCCTCGGCAACCGGGTCCAGGTGGCAGGTCGCCTCGTCGAGGACCACCACGGGGGCGGCGCACGCATGGACCCGGGCCAGAGCGAACAACTGCCTCTCTCCGCTGGAGAGTTCGGTGGCCGGAGAGCGCAGTCGGGCATCGAGCCCGCCGAGCCGGTCGATCACCCGGGTCAGCCCGACCGCCGCGGCGGAGCGCTCCAGCCGGGCCGGTCCGGCATCGGGGGCCAGATAGGCCAGGTTGGCGGCGACCGTGCCGGGGAAGACGTACGCCTCCTGCGGGACGAGGGCGAACAGCCGGCAGCGCAGTGCCTCATCGAGGTCCGTCACCGGGCGGCCGTCGAGGCCCACCGTGCCGGAGGTCGGGGGGATGATCCCGGCGAGCAGCGCCGCGAGGGTGGACTTGCCGATGCCGCTCGGGCCGACGACGGCGAGGTGGTCGCCGAACGGGACGTCCAGGCTGAGCCGGCGCAGCACGGGCTCGGCGTGCGGACCGTACGCGAAGTCGAGATCCCGCACCGAAAGGTCCGGGGCGGCCCCACGCCACCGGGCCGCCGGCACCGCCTCCGGTGGTGCGGAGGACCGGGACGCCCCGGAAGGCCGGTCCGCCGCGGCCTGTTGGGCAGAGGGTTCCGGCACCGTGGCCGCCTCGGCCAGCCGGTGGAGCACCACGCCCAGCTGGCTCCAGTACCCGGAAACCGCGCCGGCCAGCATCTGCAGGGCCGGGAGCAGGTGGGCCGCCACATAGGTGGCCGCGCCGACCACGGCCCCGGGGCTGACCGACCCGTGCGCCACCAAGCCGGGTCCGGCCAGCAGCAGGAGCAGCAGCGGCAGTTGTCCGCCGAGCAGGACCACGGGAACGCGTAGCGAAGCCGCCAGCCCGACGGCGACCTGAGCCTTGGCGGCCCCGGCCACTTCCTGTTCCACGAGCGAAGCGGCGTGCGGCTCGGCCGCCAGCGCCGTGATGTCGCGGGATGCGCCGAGCGCCGCCCCGGCGTGGCCCGCGACCTTCTCCTCGGCGAGGACGAGCAGCCGGCGGCGCGCCGTCAGCCGGCGCATCGACCAGAGGAACACCGTCAACGCCGGGACCAGAGGGGCCAGTACGAGAACGGCGAGCAGCGGGTCGAGCGCGGCCAGTCCGATCACGGCGGCGAGCAGCGACACGCTCAGCGGCCGGGCGGTCCGCAGCAGTGTCCCGGTCAGGTTGCGGACGGTGTCCACCTGGCCGTTCAGTTGGGCGACGGCCGCTGAGCCGCCGCCGCGCCCGCCGGTGGTGGCCCGCTCCAGCACTCCGCGCACCACACGGCGCACCAAGGTGTCCCGCAGGCTCTCGACGACCTCGGACAGGGGGGTGAACAGGGCGCGCTCGGCGGCCGCCCGGGCGAGGAACAACCCGGCCAGCAGGGCGATCCAGGCCAGGCCGACGCTCGTCCGGCCGGCCAGGAACCCGCGGTCGAGGGCGGCCGCGGTCACCCAGCCGGAGGCCAGCGCGGGGGCGGCCTCCAGGGCCGACCAGCCGGCGATCCGCCGCAGCGGTCCCCCGCCGCCGCGCAGCCCGTCGGCGAGCAGTCGCGCTGCGGGGGCGCTGAGTCCGAAGTCCATCCTCATCGGTGTTCGACGCGACACCGCTCCTCCTCCTTCTTCGTGGGATCCCGGTCGGCGAGGGGTCCGGGCGCGCCGGCCGGGCCGAAGACCGCCCGGTACTCGGGGTTCGCCCAGAGTCGGCCGTGCGGGCCGAAGGCCCGGATCCGGCCGCCGTCGAGCCATGCGACGAGGTCGCAGCGGGCGGCGGTGGCGGCGCGGTGGGCCACCACGAGCCTGGTGCGGCCGGCCAGCAGCTCGGTGACGGAGCGGCTGACCTCGGCTTCGGTCGCGGTGTCCAGGCCCGAGGTGGCGTCGTCCAGGACGTGCACCAGCGCCGGACGGATCAACGCCCTTGCAAGGCCGAGCCGTTGGCGTTCGCCGCCGGACATCGGGGTCTCGTCCAGCGGGGTGTCGTAGCCGTCCGGGAGCCGTCGCACGAACCGGTCGGCCTGTGCGGCTCGGGCGGCGTGGACCACGTCCTCGCGGCTGATGCCGGGGCGGCCGAAGGAGATCGCCTCGTGGACCGTTCGCCCGTACAGCTCCGGTCGTTCGAAGGCGTGCACGACCAGGGTGCGGAGCCGGTCCAGGGGCAGGTCGCGCACCGGGACGCCGCCGATCGAGATCTCTCCCTCGTCGGGGTCGGTGAGCCGGCCGAGCAGGCCGGCGAGCACGCTCTTGCCCGCGCCGGTACGGCCGACCAGGGCGACGGCGGCGCCGGCGGGCAGGTCCAGATCCAGCTGGTCCAGCACGGGTTCACCGGCGCGGCGGACGGTGACGGCCCGCAGCCGTACGGCGCCGTCCGTGGGCATGGAGCCTGCCGTGCCCCCGGCGGGCGGCTCGTGCCGGAACACCGCGTCGAGCCGGCGGGCACCGGCCCGGGCCTGGGCGATCCCGAGCAGGACGTCGATCTGGTCGACCATGCCGGAGGCCAAGGCCAGGTATCCGGAGACGGCCAGCAGGCCCGCCGCGCTGAGCCGTCCGTCCGCCACCGCGAGGCCGGCCACCGCCAGGACCAGCACGTCCGTGAGCGGCAACAGGAGTCCCAGGCGCCACACGACGTCCCGCTCGGTGCGCCACATCGCACGTCCGGCGGCGGAGAGTTCGGGCAGCGGTTCGAGGACGCGGTCGGTCTCCGTGGCGAGGGTGCCCGCGGCCCGGATGGTGCGCACGCCGGTGAGCGCGGCCACCAGCCCGTCGGCGATGCGGGACTGGGCCCCGAGGTAGTTCTCCTGGGCCCGGCCCGCCTCCTTCATGAAGCGCTGGGCGATCAGTACTGTCAACGGCATGGCCAGGGTGAAGGCCAGCCCGGCCTGCCAGTTCGTCCACCAGAGGGCGGCCAGGGCCGCCACCGAGCCCAGGAGCGAGATCGCGCTCTCGGCGGCACGGGCGGGCAGGCCCGCGGCCATCGGCGCCGACTGCACGACCTGGGTGACCGCGTCACCCACCGCGTGCGGTGACCGGGGGCCCAGCGAGAGGAGGTGGCGGATCGTCAGCATGCGAAGCCGGTGGGTGCCGGTGGCGTTCGCGGACGCGGCCAGCGGTCCGGCGGCCGCCTCGCAGAGCCCGCCGACGGCCAGCACCACCGCCAGGAGGGCGGCCGGGCCGCGGACGCCGGTGCCGTCGAGCACGGCGCCGACCGCGGTGGCGAGGAGGGCCGGCAGGGCGATGCCGACCGAGATCCGGACCGCCAGGAGGAAGGCCAGGGCGACCAGCCGCAGCCGTACGGGTGCCAGGGCGTCGCGGACCGGCCGCCGGGCCGGGGCAGTGCGTTCCCCGGGCCCGGCGGCCGGTGCGGGGGCGCCGGTGCGGTGCTCAGTCACCGGTGGAGCCGGTCGTCGCCGGGCACGAGATGCGGCAGGTCTGGGCGCAGCGCTCGTGGGCCGACAGGTGCGGCGTGGGCAGGAGCTGCAGGGCGTCGGGGTCGATCTCCATGGCGGTTCTCCTCTCGGGGAGTTGACGGCCGCCGGACTGCCCCCGCGTGCGGGGCAGCCCGGCGGCGGGACTGCGGTGGGCAAGGCCCGGCCGGGTCGGCGTGCCGCACCCGGCGGCCGCGGCGGTCGCGGCCGCCGATCCGGCTCCCGGTTGCGCCCGGGCCCTCCCGCCGGCCGCTAGGCGCCGGTGATGCCGCAGGTGTTCGGGCAGGAGATGCGGCAGGAGTAGCCGCAGACGCCGGCCTGCTCCTCTTCGGCGGGCAGCTGCTGCAGGGCGTCGAGGTCGAGTTCCATGACGGTGTTCCTCTCTGAAAGGGGGTGTGGTCGGCGGGTTCGCCGTCCGTGGGGTGGTGCGGGACTTACGCGCCGGTGGCGGTGCAGGTGGCCTTGCAGCTGACCTTGCAGGAGATGCGGCAGATGGTCGTCTGCTCCTCCTCGGTGGGCAGCTGCTGCAGGGCGTCCAGGTCGAGCTCCATGACGGTGTTCCTCTCCGAAGGGGGCTCCGGTCGGCGGGTTCGCCGTCCGCGTGGTCGTGCGGGACTTACGCGCCGGTGATGCCGCAGGTGTTCTTGCAGGAGACCCGGCAGGAGTAGCCGCAGATGCCGGCCTGCTCCTCTTCGGCGGGCAGCTGCTGCAGGGCGTCGAGGTCGAGTTCCATGGTTGATCTCCTTCTTCCTTCAAGGGGTCGGATGGGGTGCCGCGGGGAGGTCCGGTTCACCGGACCGCCGTCACGACGCGTCGGGCTGGGTGTAAGGGCAGGTCACCTTGCAGGTGTGGCCGCAGACGCCGGCCTGCTGCTCCTCGGCGGGCAGCTGCTGCAGGGCGTCGAGGTCGAGTTCCATGACGGTGTTCCTTTCCGAACGGGGCTGTGGTCGGCGGGTTCGCCGTCCGTGGGGTGGTGCGGGACCTACGCGCCGGTGGCGGTGCAGGTGATGTCGCAGCTGACCTTGCAGGAGATGCGGCAGATGGTCGTCTGCTCCTCCTCTGCGGGAAGCTGCTGCAGCGCGTCGAGATCGAGCTCCATGGGTGATCACCTCCTTCCAGGGGGTGGCGGGGTGCGGGGGTGTCCCGGGGGAGGGGCGCCGCGGGGACGGGACGCCGGGTCCGCTTCAGCGGACCTGCCTCACGCCTCGGTGGTCTCCCCGGTTCCGGTTCCCATCCTCGAAACGCAGCAGGTGTAGCGGCAGACGCCGGCCTGCTCCTCCTCGGCGGGAAGCTGCTGCAGGGCGTCGAGATCGAGCTCCATCACTGATCACCTCCCTTCGTGTCCGGTGGTGCCGGTACGGACCCGGGCGGGGCGGGACGGCCCTGCCCGGTGAGGAACCGCACGACCGATGCGACGACCGGATCGGCGGTTCCGGTCCCGAGCACGGCGTGGCCGCGGTCGGGAAGTTCGAGGTAGTGGAAGTCGGTGCCGGGGCGGCGGCCGAGGGACGTCAGCCGTGCCGCCAGCGCCCGTGAGTGGCCGACCGGCACCGAGTCGTCGCGGGCGCCGTGGACGAGCAGCAGCGGCGCCGCCAGGGCGGGAGCCAACCGTTCCACGTCCCGCGGACCGAGCCGGTCCCGTACGGGGGTCAGCCCGTCCAGTCGCTCGACCATGCCGCGGACCTGCGCCGAGCCATCGGCGTGCAGCCGGGGACCGGACAGGAACGGCGCCACGGCCGCACAGGCCGTCCAGCCGTCGGGCTCGGCCGCCGCTGCCAGCACGGCCAGGAAGGCGCCGTAGCTGACCCCGTACAGAGCCGGCCGGTCGCGCTCCGCACCGCGCTCGCGGATCAGGAAGCGTCCGACGGCGGTGACGTCGGCCAGGTCGGGACCGCCCCACGCCCCGCTGATGGCCAGCGTGTGGGCGGCACCGTAGCCGGTGCTGCCGCGCGGGTTCAGCGCGACCACCGCCGGGCCGGCCGCGGCCAGCGCTTGCAGGAACGGGTCGAAGCCCAGGGTCCAGCGGCTGTTGGGGCCACCGTGCAGGGCCAGCACGACCTGCCGGGCGGTGCGCCAGTCGGGCCCGTACAGCACGGCCTCGACGGGGCCGTCCGCGCCGGGGAAGGTCTCCAGGCGGGCCGGCTGGTGGCCGGGCCGCGCCGGTTCGGGAAGTTCGAGGGCGGTACCGGCGGGTGGCACCCAGCCGAAGGTGCGCGGCCGGCCCGGGTCGGAGTGCGGCAGCCACAGCCCGTGCTCGGTCCACGCCGCGAACGGCAGCAGGTCTCCTGGCGGCATGTCGATCTGACGGGCGGTGCCCGAGAACGGGTCGAGAACGGTGAGGAACGACCTGGCCCCGGACGTGGTGAGCAGGGCCAGCCGGTCGCCGTCCGGGTCCAGGGCGAGCGGGTGGACGGTGCCGGGGAGACCGGTGTCGCCGTGGACCGCGCGCAGCGGCGCGTCACTGTCCAGGTCCGCCAGCGCGAGCCGGTTGCCCTCGGGGGTCAGCCGGGCGAGCAGGACCCGTCCCGCGGCCGCGGCCAGCACGTGGGCCGGCCCGCCGTGCGCCGTCAGGTCCCGGAGCCCGCCGTCGCGGAGGTCGAGCACGACCGGCCGTGGGACGTCGTCGAGCAGTCGGGTGAACAGCACCCGGTGGCCGAGCACGGTCCCGCCGAGCAGCGTGCCGGCCACCCGGGCCGCCACCTCGAACCGGGGCCGGTCCCCGCGCACCGAGTGGACGAGCGTATCGCGCGCCGCGCCGCCGCTCACCCCGAGGGCCAGGAGGCCGGACCCTTCGGGCGCCGGGAGCAGCCGCAGCGGACGCCCGCCCGGCACGGAGACGGTGTCCCGGTGCCCGTCGGCGGTCAGCCGGGCCAGCGACTGCGCACCGCCCCGCCCGTGCCAGGAGGCCAGCACGTTCGTGCCGTCGAGGGGGAGCAGCTGGGTCCAGGCGGGGTCGCTGCCCAGTTCCGTGCGCAGGTCGAGACGGGGACCGGCCGGACCCAGGCGCCAGCCCTCGGCGAAGTGGCGCCCGTCGGTGCCGGTGGCCACACACGCGGCCCGCAGGCCGTCGGCCGAGAACCGGAAGCTGCTGCGGACCGTCACCTCCGCATCGGTCGGCGCGGACCGGCGGCCGTCCGCAGGCAGGACCGCGGTACGGGCGCTCACGGCCGCACCTGCGTACAGTCGGCCGGCCCACCCTGGGGGAACACCGGTCCGTCGGCCATCCACGGCCGCGGACCGCCGTGCCGCAGCCGGAGCAGGAAGGCGACGACGCCGCTCAGACCGACGTTCCAGTCGGCGGTGACCTCCGTCCCGCTTTCGTCCGCGATGAGCAGGCGGCCGTCCCGGACGGCGTGCCGGGCGTACAGCGACGCGGCCAGCTCCTGCGCCCAGTCCCGGTACGGTCCGCCGACGGCGTCGGCGAGGTCGAGCAGGAACTCGCCGTTGCCGGCCAGGCCGTGGCAGGCCGCGGTCGGCGAGGTCCACCGCGCGCCGCGGACCGCGACCGCGGCCTCCTCGGCGGCACGCAGATGGGCGGGGTCCCGGGTGTCCTGCCAGAGCCGGACGAGGAACGTACCGACACCGGACGCCCCGCTGCACCAGTGGTACAGCATCCCGCTGCCGGGGGCGTCGTCGCGGTCGGTGCGCCAGCGGGCCCCCCACGGGCCTCGTTCGGCCTCCGCGACGAGGGTGTTGCCGGCGTCGACGGCGGCATCCAGGTACTTCCGCTCGCCGGTGGCCCGGGCGGCGGCCAGCAGGGTGTACCCGACACCGGCGACGCCGTGGGCGAAGCCGAGGTGCCGGATGCCCGCGAGGGCCGAGTCAAAGTCCTTGGGGACCGGCCAGTACACCCGGTCGCCGTCGTACTCGGCGACGGCCAGCAGGTCGTCCGCCGCCTCGGCCGCCCGTCGGCGGAACTCCTCGCGCCCGGTGGCGTGCCACAGGTGGAGCTGGGTGAGCGCACTGCCGGCGGTGCCGTGGCAGACGTCCGGGTTGGGCCAGCGGACGGGGAGGGCGAGGGCCAACCCGGCCGCGCGTTCGGCCAGTTCCGGGTCGTCGAGGCGGCGGGCGGCGTCGTGCAGCGCCCAGGCGGTGCCGGCGCGGCCGAAGTAGAGCCCGGGCAGCAGCGTCGACACGTCGGTGCGGCGCCGGTCGAGCCAGCCGGCCACCTGCGACAGGGCGGCGCGCAGCCCGTCGCGGTCCCCGGCGGGGCCGGCGTGGGTGTCCGCGAGGGTCAGCAGGCCGAGCACGCCGGCGGCGCCGTGCTGCACGTTGCAGGCGTCGGAGCTGCTGCCGAATCCGGTACTGGGCCACAGGCGCGGGGCGTCGTCGCCCGGCTCCGGGAGGGTGGCCAGCAGATGGGCCAGGCCGTCGTCGACCAGACGCTGCTGGAGCTCGGGGCCGAGCCGGTCGGCGGGGAGGTACCGGTCGGCGGGGAGGCAGCGGTCCGCGCCGCCGCCGGGCGAACCAGCCGCCTGGAGCCGGTCGTTGGCGGAGCCGACCTCCGGCAGCGCCGCCATGGGGGTGTCGGCGTCGAGCCCGTCCAGGAACTCGCCCAGCCGGGCGAGGCTCCAACGTGCTCCCGGCTCCTCATGGGTCAGGCCGAGCACGGCCGGCGCCAGCAGGCGGGCGGCCCGGTTGCGCTCCCCGCTCATCGTGAGCAGCCCGGTGAGCTGCAGCCGGGGTGAGGACGGTTCGGGCCGGCTCCTGGGGAACGCGGGCGCGGCGCCCACGGCCAGGTAGAAGAGGACCGCGCCGAGGGAGTAGAGGTCCGACTCCGGGCCGGGCACCGGGCCGAACCGCGGCCCGTGGACCGCTTCGGGCGCGGCGAACCCGTCGGTGTAGCCGCGGGTGGCCCACTGCCCGGGCCGGACCGCCAGCTCAGGGTCGATCAGCAGCAGCCCGCCGTCGGGCCCCACGATGATGTTGTTCGGGGTGAAGTCCCGGTAGACCATCCCGCGGTCCTGTACCTGGGCCAGCAGCGCGCCGAGCCGGCGGGCCGTCTCCACCACCCGTGCCGGTTCGAGGCCCGCCGTGCGGTCGGTGCGGTCCAGCTCGTCCTGCACCCACTGGGCGAGGGTGCTCCCGGGCAGGTACTCCTGGACGAGGAAGGTGTGGCCGTCCAGGTCGAACAGCTCCACGTGCCCGGCGGCGATCCCGTCGAGCTCCGTCAGTACGGCGGACTCGCGGCGCAGCGCGTCGCGGGCGTCCTCGCCGGTCACCCGGGTGCCGACGTGCGCCCGGGCCTGCTTGACCACGACTTCCGCTCCGGTCCGGTGGTCGAGCGCCCGGTAGATGCCGCCCCGGGCCGAGTGCCGGATCGCCTCACGGATCTCGTACCGGCCGGCGAGCAGGACCGGCCCCGGCGTCCTGGGGGCCGACGGGGCGGCCGGCGACTGCGCGGGGAAGGGCGACACGGCCCAGGCCGGCGGGCAGAACCACGGCTTGCGCAGGTCCTCCGTGGTGGTGCCGTCCGGGGCCTGGACCCGCAGCTGGTGGCTGCCGTCGTTCGTCAGCACCGGCACCCCGCCGTACACGCCGTAGCGGTAGTGCACCAGGCTGCCCGGGCGCAGCCGGCGGTCGGAGAGGATGGCCGGGCCGGGCAGTCCGGCGGTGGCCTCGTCCAGGGCGGCGGCGAGCCGGCGCAGCTGTTCGTCGTCCGACGGGTAGCAGGTGACGATCTTGCCGCACTGGGCGCGGTCGTAGCGGTCCGAGGTCATCTCCTCGACCACCGCGATGTTCTTGGCGAACTTGAAGCCGCAGCCGGCCGCGACCAGGACGGTCGCCGCGCGGTGCACCACCTCGGGCGCCGACAGCCGGGTCGCGGAAAGGTGCAGCTTCCAGCCCTGGATCCGCTCGTCCCGCTCGGGCGGCATCACCCGGCACCAGACGTCGTCCTCGGTGACCGTCCAGTCGTGTGCACCGTGCTCGGCGAGGACCGCCCGTGCCAGGCCCTGCAGACGGAATCCGTCCGCCGTGCCGGCCGTTGCGCCCTTCTCGCCCGACCCTTCGACCTGCTGCACCAGCTGTCTCCCGTCCGTCTGCTCCACCGGCCGCGTCACCGCGTCACCGCGTCACCGCGTCCGCCGGCCGGCGAGGCATACCTCGCCCCGGCACGTCGGTGGGTGGGGGGCCGTGTTCCCCGGCGTCTGCCGGGCACAGGAGGGACGCTAATGCGGTGGGTGGGCGCCACAGATCGTGGATTCCCGCAGGGCGAACCCGTATTGGGCAGGCCGCGGGGAGACTGCGGGAAACCACGACACGTACGTACGGGGTCCCCGGCAACGTCCGTACGAGGGACCGCGAAACGGGTCGGCCCCGGGGCGCTCCCGCAGTGCTGCGGAAGGCTCCGGGGCCGGTGAACAAGCGTGCCGCACCGTGTGCGGCGGTCCCAGGGCTGCTGCCTGATCAGGTCAGACGGAGTCCAGCGCCCGGGCGAGCGCCCCGCGCCGGGCGATGCCCAACTTGCCGTAGACGCGCGTCAGATGCGTCTCCACGGTGCGGACGCTGACGAACAGCCGGGCGGCGATCTTCTGGTTGGTGAGCCCTTCGAGGACCAGGTCCGCGATCTCGCGCTCCCGGGCGGACAGGACGGAGTCCGCCGGGCCGGCGGCTCGCAGGAGGGACGGCGCGCGGTCCGCGGGGCGTTCCTCCCCGCCACGTCCCGCGGGGCCGGGCCCGTAGCCGTCCGGGCCGCCCGAGGACGGGGAGTGCGGAGAGGGCGGGGAGTACGAGGGGGACGGTGCGAGCGGGTGCGAGCCGCGCAGCTCCGCCGCCGTGCTGCGCAGCGCGTGCGCGCCGGCCCGTTCGAACTGCTCCTCCGCAGCGCGGACCGCCCGGGCGAACGCCTCCTCGCGCCCCAGGCTCCTGGCGGAGCGTGCCGCGACCAGGTGCGCCAGCCCGGCCTTGACGGGCCACCCCGCCGCAGCCAGCTGGTCGCCCGCCCGGTTCGCGAGCTGCGTAGCCCGCTCGTGCTCGGCGCGGACGGCCGCCAGCCGGGCGTCGGCGAGCAGCGCGATCGCGCCGCAGACCGCGAGCCCTGGCACCGGGACGCGATTCGCATGCGCGGCGTGCCGGGCGATCGCCTCGGCGTCCCCCGTCCGGGCCCAGAACTCGGCCGCGAGATCGTGGCCGTGGACGCACATCGGATCGGACCGCTCCCCGTCCGGGGACACGAGCAGCCGTACCCCCTCCGCCGGCGGCAGCGGACGTCCCAGGGCCATCCCGGCCTCGGCGCGTACGTGCCGGATGAAGCCCGCCCACAACCACGTCTCCGGCTCCGGGCAGCCTTCCAGGAGAGCCAGCGCCGGCCCGGCGGCCTCGGGGCCGGCGCCGTACAGGATTGCCCGCAGCCGCAGGCCCGCGGCCGGCGCGAGCATCTCCGTCGTGCCGAGCGACCTGGCCAGCTCCAGTGCGGTGTCCGCCGCCGCCAGGGCGTCCTCCATCGGCCCGGACGCGGTCAGCAGCGATGCCCGGACGACGTGCAGTTCGGGGAGCATGTAGCGGTGCCGGTGGGCTTCCGCGAGTGCGAGGGCCTCCTCGACCCGGCGCGCGCACTGGTTCGGCCGCTCCAGCAGGATCTCCGCCCAGCACAGGTCGGGCAGACCGCCGAGGAGCCTCAGCCGTTCGCTCCCGGTGAGGCAGTCGGCGCTGCGCTCGGCCGAGTCGAGCGCGTCGACGGCGCCCGGCACGTCCCCCTGGACGATCAGGCTGAGGCTTCTGAGGGCATCGGCGGCCGCCGCGAGTTCCGGGCGGTCCGACGGGATGTCGAGGGTGTCCAGTCGGCCCCGACATCGCGCCCACTGACCGTTCATCATGTCGCGTCTGGCCAGGCTGATTTCGGTTTCCACCGAGGCGCCGGGCCGGGTGTGCGCGGCCTCCTGCGCCCGGGCCGCCTGGTCTGCCGTACGCGACCACCGGCGCGGGGCCGTGCCCGGTTCCGCCGGGGTGTCGTCGCAGGTGCCGACCTCGTTCAGCAGTCGGTACGCGCGGTCCCCCCGGCCGCGCAGCCGCTCGCCCAGCGCGAGGAGGTCCGCTGCGGCCGTCGAGCCACCGCTCTGGCCGGAGAGCAGCGGTCGCAGCATCTCGGCGGCTTCGTCGAGCCGGCCGGTGACCGTGAGGGCCCGGCCCAACAGCAGCGTGGCCCGCGGGAGCTGGACACGGTCAGCCCGGTCGGCGAGCACCCGCAGCACGGTGCGCAGCCGCCGGATGCTGGTCTCGGGCGCCTGGTGCAACTCCGCCCGGGCGATGTCGACGAGCCGGGCCAGCTCGTCCCCGGACGCCGTGCGGGCCAGGTGCTCGACGTGCGCGGCCCAGGCGCCGGGCGCGGCGCCGCGCCGGTCGAGTTGGGCGGCGGCCCGCCGGTGCGCCTCGACGCGCCAGGCGGGGCTCGCCAGACGGTAGCCGACGGAGCCCAGCAGCGGCCTGCCGAACCGGTACCACCCGGCACTTCCCACCACGCAGCCGTGGTCGGCCAGCTCGTCGAGGGCGATGCCGACCTGGCGCTCCGGCAGCACGGCCACCTCCGCGACGAGCGCCGCGTCGAACTCCGCACCGGCGACGGCTGCGGCCTGCAGCACCGCCCGGGCGCCGGCCGGCAGGCTGTCGAACTCGCCGAGCAGGTCGGGGTCCGGGTACCAGCCGTCGAGGAGGCCCACCGGGCGGGGGTCCCCCGAGACCAGCTCGCCCGCCAGCTCGTCGGCCCGGTCGGCCGGGAGGGCGGCCGTCAGGGAATGTAAGGCGCGCAGCTGGCGGGGGTTGCCGCGGCCCGCCGCGACGAGCTGGCGCTCCCGGGCGGGCGGGGCTCCTGGCACGAGCAGGGCGGCGTCGGCGGGGGCCAGCGGGCCGAGCGCGATCCGCAGCGCGGCGGTGTCCCCGAGGGCACGCGCCAGCCACGGCGGGCAGCCCCCCGTGCGGTGCGCCAGCACGAGGCCGAGGCGCTGGTCGGCCGGCCCGCGCAAGACGTGTTCGAGCAGTCGCAGGGACTCCTCGTCGGCCCACTGGAGGTCGTCCAGGACGAGGAGCACCGGTGTGCGGTCGGCGTTCTCCAACAGGGCGTCCCGCAGGCGGCGGTGCCTGCGGTGGAGCTGGGAGGCCCCCGGGGCCGGCTGGTCGGCGAACTCCTCCAGCAGGTCCAACGCCGGTGTGTGGTAGAGGGCGTGCATCAGCAGCCCGTACGGCACCTCGGTGTCGGCCGGCGTGGCCACCCCCCGCAGCACCTCGCGCCCCGCCGCCGCGGACCGCTCGACCAGTGCCCCGAGCAGCCGGGTCTTGCCGATGCCGGCCGTGCCCTCGACCACCGCGACCTTGCTTGTCCGACGCTCTTCGGTCAACAGCCGGGTGAGCCGGTCCAGTTCGCCGTCCCGCCCGATCAGCGGCCCCTTCGGCGTGCCTGCCGCGCCCGCAACCGTCACCGCATCCGTCACCGCTCGAAACACCGGCATCTCCCCTGATGTCGCGGGCACGGTGCCGACCGCCCAACAAGACGAGCGACACCAGACCTTCACGTCACGCCCGTACGTCCCCCCGAACTGAAGCTGATCATCGCTCCCGTCGCCCCTCCTGTCGAGTGGGGAATCAACCGCCTGTCGGTCGAGGCCGAGGGGCCGGTCGCGGCCTTCTCGTAGCGGGTGGCGATGGCGCGGAAGCCTTCGAGTTGGTTGAAGCAGCGTTCGACGGTGTTGCGGCGGCGGTAGATCTCGAGGTCGAAACCCGCGGGCCGGCCGCCTCGTCGACCGCGGTTGCGGCGGTGCTGCTTCTGGTCGTTCTTCTCCGGGATGGTGTGTCCGATGCCGCGTCGTCGCAGGTAGGCGCGGAATCCGCGTGATCTGTAGGCCTTGTCGGCGATCACGTGGTTCGGTCGGCAGCGGGGTCGTCCCTGGCCGGTGCGGGGTACTCGGATGCGTTCGAGCAAAGGCTGTGCGCAGACGCCGTCGTGTCGTTGCCCCGGGGTGAGCGGTAGGGCCGGCGGCCGGCCGCGGCCGTCGCAGACGAGGTGGATTTTGGTGGTCAGGCCTCCTCGGGATCGGCCGAGGGCGTGATCGTCCGGTTCGTCCGTCCGATGCTTCCCCCTTTGCGGCCGGTGGCGGCGGAGTGCTGGTGGGTGCGGACGATGGTGGAGTCGATCTGGACAGTCCGGATCTTGTAGACCATTCCGTTGACGACCCGGCAGCGGAGCCAGCAACTCTTATTCGGAGTCGGTCAGTTCATGGCGGTGAATCACGACACCGTGATCGACCATCGAACGATGATTTGAAGACGGACCCTAGTCCCCCCGCTTTCCTCGCCGTCGACGATGAAGCCGGGATGCCGTCAGGGCACCCCGGCTTCATCGCGTCCTGCGCCTACGGGGGGGCCGGCTCGGGTCGGGCAGTGGCTCCCGGGCCGTTCGGAGCAACTCCTCGTCGACCGCCGTGCGGCGTACGCCGACCGTGCCACGACCGCGGCTACAGGTCGTACGCGGTCGGATGTAGAGGCTCGTACAGCCCCAGTTCACCGCCGCCGGGCAGCCGGAAGGTGATGAGCCTGCCCCATCGCTGCTCACTGAGCGGCGCCGTGAACTCCACGCCCTGCTCTGCCAGCCCGGCAACGGTCGCCTCGACGTCGTCGCACATGAAGTAGAGCTCGTGCTTCTGGTCCGCGTCCGTCGGATGGACAGCGACCTCGGCGGGCGGCAACTGGATGATGAGCCAGCCGCCGCCGGCATCGACGCTCTTCGCGCCGAGAATGTCCCGCAGGAAGGCGCGGTCCGCTTCTGCATCGCGGCTGTGGAGGATGACGTGCGCTCCGTTGATCACGTCTCGCGACTCTACGTCCCGGCGTCCCGAAGACCGGGCGGAACACACCGTCCGCGTCGCACGGGAGCAAAGGGTGCCGGCGCTCTCGCGTCGGTGGCGAAGGCCGGCCACCCCTCCGAGACGCAGTCCTGGGGATGTTCTCCTCGCTCGTCAGCGGGGGAGGAGGAACCCGGTCCCAGTGATGGGCGACGTACGCTCACTTCTTGCAGGGGAACGTCACCTGTTCGCTGCGGACGCTCTTCTTCTGGTCCGGCAGGTGGAGCGTGACGTATCCAGTCACCGCCTTGGCGTTTCTGGGCGCCGGCATGTCCACGACCTGAAGGACGACTTTGGTGGAGGTGCTCGCGCCGAAGGCGAGGGATCCCGGGGAGACCCGGGTGCGGCTGGTGTTCACGGTCCAGTGGTAGCGGACGGTGCCCGGGCCGGTCGCCGTGATCTTTCCGTCGAAGGCCATGGCCACGGGAGTGCCGTTGCACTCGACGGTCTCGCCCGCCTTCAGCAGGGTGACCACTTCGACTTTGGTGACCTTCACGGCCTGCTTGACCCCGCTCGGCCCGTCGGTTGCGGCCTGCGCCGCGTGGCCGGGGGCGAGGGCCACCGAGGAGGCGAGGAGCGGGGCTGCGAAGAGCATGAGGTGTCGACGCCGCATGGTGCTGCCTTCCGGATGAGGAAAGCCCCCGATCTCGGTCCCAGGATATCGGCAGCCCGCCAGGGCGGCCCGGCAGCCCGAGTTCGCCCCGGTCGAGGTTTCAGCATCACGGCGCCGCCGCCCGGCGTGCGAGCGCGCTCATACCAGGTCGGTCAGGCGTTCCGTGCGGAGCGGGAGCCCAGACCCCCCATGAGCCCGTTGACCGAGGTGTCCACGATGTTCGGGGCATGGGCGGAGGGGATCATGCCCGTACTGAGCAGAACGGCGAGTCCGTGGACGGTCGCGAAGACGAGACGGGCCGCGTCCTGTGCGCCCAGCCCGTCGGCGAGCTCGCCCGCACGGTGGGCTTCCTCGATCACCGCGTAGGGGACGGCGTACGCGGCACGTGCGGCACCTGGGGCCCCGAGGGTCTCCGCGCCGTGCTTGCTCGCGTACATGAGCTCCACGAGCGGCATCCGCCCCTGCGCGTAAGCGATGTAGGTGCGGGCGATCGCCCGGAGCCTGTCCTCGAACGACGGTCCGGCAGCGGAGATCGCCTCCGCCAGACGCAGCGCGAGGGTGTCGAACCCGCGCTGCGCCAGCGCGTCGAGCAGCGCCGCCCGGTCGGGGAAGTGCCGCCGTGGCGCGGTGTGGCTGACTCCGAGCCCCCGGGAGAGCTCGCGCAGGGACAGGGCGCCGACGCCGTTCTCGATGACCGAGCGCTCCGCCTCCTCCAGTAGAGCCGTCCTCAGATTGCCGTGGTGATAGCCGCGCTCCTGCATACCGGCCATGATACCCAAATGTTGCCAATGGAAACTATGTGTCCATTGGTAACATCTAGGGATGTTGTCAGCCTGGAACCATGGGCGCAACGAAGAGCACCCCCTGGACCGCCGCCGCCGCCGACCTCCCCTCCCTGGCCGGCCGGACCTTCGTCGTCACCGGGGCCACCAGCGGCCTGGGCGCCGTCACCGCGAGGGAGCTGGCACGTGCCGGAGCGCACGTGGTCCTCGCCCGTCCGCGACCGGCGTCATGGCCATCCCCGAGGCGCGCACCGTCGACGGGTTCGAGATGCAATTCGGCACCAACCACCTGGGGCCCTTCGCCCTGACGATCCTGCTGCTCCCGCACATCACCGACAGGATCGTCACGGTCGCCTCCAACGCCCACCGCAGAGCGGGCGTGGACGTCGACTTCGACGACATCAACTCCGAGCACGGGTACAGCCCCGGGCGCGCCTACGAGCAGTCGAAGTCGGCCAACCTGCTCTTCACGCGCGAGCTCCGGCGCCGTCCGGCCGCGGCCGGGCCGCCGGTCACTGCGCACGCCGTCCACCCCGGCTACGCGACCACCCCGACTCCGGGCCGCGGAGACCGGTGAATACGCGCGGCGTCGCACGCCGTGCCGATCCGGGCGCATCCGTCACTCCGCGTGACGGAATCGAGGTGTCCGGTGCCCGGGGTGACGTCGGACTGCCGGTCAGGGGCGGGATCCGGGACAATGGAGGAGGGGCGTCCGAGCGGGCACGGTTCCGAGGTGATGGCGGTGCGCAATCGTTTCCGGCCCGACCGGCAGCTGACCGCACGCATGGCGGTGACGATGTTCCTGCTGGGGCTGTTGTACGTGGCGTTCATCGCCGCGCTGATCGTACTGCTGAAGTCCACGGTGCTGGTGCTCGTCATCGCTGCCGCACTGCTGGGTGCGCAGTACTGGTACTCGGACCGGATCGCCCTCTACGCCATGCACGGCCGGCTCGTCACCCCCGAGGAGCAGCCCGAACTGCACGGCGCCATCGACCGGCTCTGCGCCACCGCCGACATGCCCAAGCCGCGGGTCGCCGTCTCGCACATGGACCTGCCCAATGCGTTCGCCACCGGCCGCAACGCCGAGCACGCCGTGGTGTGCGTCACCTCCGGGCTGCAGCGCCGCCTGACCGCCGAGGAGCTCGAAGGCGTCCTCGCACATGAGTTGTCCCACGTCGCGCACCGGGACGTCACGGTGATCACCATCGCCTCTTTTCTGGGCGTGATCGCCGGGCTCACCGTCAGGTTCGCGTTCTACTCGCAGCTGTTCGGAGGTCGGGGGCGCGACCAGAACACCGCTGTCGCCTTCATGGCCGTGATGGCCGTATCCGCTCTCGTCTATGCGATCAGCTTCCTGCTGATCCGTACCCTGTCCCGCTACCGCGAGCTGGCAGCCGACCGCGCCGGCGCCATGCTCACGGGCAAGCCCTCCGCCCTCGCCTCCGCGCTGACCAAGGTCAGCGGGGACATCGCCCGCATCCCGACCGAGGACCTTCGCACCGCGCAGGCGTTCAACGCGTTCTTCTTCACCCCCGCCCGAGGCCCCGGCACGGTGATCGTCAATCTGTTCGCCACCCACCCCACCTTGGAACGCCGGCTCGACGCCCTCGCCGCGATCGCCGCCGAGCTCGGAGGGCCGGGCGGCGAGGCGCCGTGAGAGGGAGCTGAATTCCATGGGGCTATGGGATGCGCTGCTCGGACGGTCGAAGCCGGTCGAGCCCGACCTCGACCAGCTCTTCGCTCTGCCCTCGGCCACCCTCACCCTCCAGGCGGCCATCGACTTCACTCCGACCGGAGCAGGATCGGTCTGCTTCGCGTCCGTCGAAGGAGGGGCCTTCACGCAAGTCCGGCAGGAGGTGGGGGCCCTGCTCGACGCCGACTCGGAACGGTCCCGTGCACCAGTGGAGTTCAGCCATGACGCATACGGCTACTCATGGATGCTTTCCCGCCGGGCCGCCGACGACCTGCCCGCACTGGTGGCTGACCTGCACGCCGTGAACACCGCGTTGCAGGACAGCGGTTTCGGACCACAACTCCTCTGCTCCCTCGTCTCGTTCCGTGACCCGGAGCTACGTCCGCTCGCCTTGGTCTACCTCTACAAGCGGGGCACCTTCTATCCCTTCGCACCGCTCCCCGGACAGATGCGCGACATCCCCCTCGAACTCCAGGCCAGGGCCGTGATCAAGGGCGATCTGCGTATCGAGGAGGACTTGGGCCGCTGGTTCCCGCTCTGGGGAGCGCCCGGCCTGTGAAGGACGGACGGTGTCTGCGGCCCGGTCCGTGGCGTGATCGCGCTCGTCGCCCAAGCCGGACCGTACCTGCACAGTGCCCCCCGGCCGGACGGCCCGGGGCCGGCAGCGGCGGAGACGAGCCGACGGCGGTACGGCAGGCAGGCGGCCGACCGGCTGCTGCTGGTACGACGCCATGGTCGACGTGGTCGTGCCGGCGAGGCACCGGCGCACCTGCGCTCCCGGCCCGGCGCCGTCAGGCATCGCCGTTCGGCGGGGCAGGCCTGACACGGCCGAGGCCCCGGACAGGGACGCGGTCCGGAAGTGACTTGGTGGGGGCTCAGGCGGCGAGGGCTCACCGACCAGAGCCCGGGTCGCCGGCAGGCGCCGAGACTGAGCGCACCTCAGGTGCTTTCAAGAGGGAGACCCTCCAGGGCAGGAAGGGCTGGTCGGACGAGCGCGAGGCGCGACTCGACGCCTTCCGCTGGCTGACCCGATACAACACCCGACGCCGGCATTCCCGTCTCGGTCAGCGGTCCCCGATCGCCTACGAGAACGCCCTCCAACCAGGAGCGACTACCCTGACCCAAGCCGCATAGACGTGATCAACATCCGGGGTTGCACGCGAGCTTCAGCGCCTTCTCCAACTCGGGGCGGACCTTGTCGCTGGAGATCTTCTCGGAGAAGACCCGCTTGCAGTGCGCGGCCGAGAGGGCGTCGAACTGGGACTGAAGCTCCTGCTGGGCGGTGGAGCAGCGGGCGTATCCGATCCGGATAGCGGCCGCGGCCGGCGCCTGCTCGGCGGGCTCGATGCGCGGGCCAGGCACCCGGGGCCGGCCCGGGCCGCGGTCGTCGGCCACGGCGACATCGAGCTCTTCGCGGAGCGCGGGAACGAGGATGAAGCGGGTGGTGTGGTACTTCGTCGCGGTCTTGCCGCCACGGGTGCGGCAAGGACTTCCGGCCGGAGCATCGCATTTGAGCAGTCGTGGCGTTCTACCGCATTCGCAGCCTGATCGATGGTGAGATCCACGCGATCACCCTCTTGGAACCGATTCGCAGAACCCGCAGAGATGGCTATTTGTGAGGGTCCCGGACCACCGCTAACCCGCCGACCCGGGTCGTGATGCCCGCCGGCCCGCGTCGGGCCGAAGCGAGCACGCTGGCCGGTCGACCGAGGGTGTCACCCTGCTCCACCTCGATCGCAACCGTCTGAGCCCCTGTCGTGTCGAGCAGGTGGGCGGCCAGGCAGCCGGTGCTGTTGGCGTTGGCGACGTCCTCGTCGACACCGATCGCCGGCGCGAACATCCGCGCCGCACCCGGTCGGTCACCCACCGGCGGTACGTACACGAAACAGCCGAGGAGCCCGTACCGCTGGCACGCCGCTGTCAGCCTGCCGAGGTGTGGGCAGACTCGGAGCAGCGCCGACCGGTCGTGGACCGGTACCAGCATGCGTGGTGCGCCGGGCGCGGCGATCCGTGGCGCGTCGGTCGGATGCAGGTCATCCGCGGTGAGCCCGAGCGCGGCGACGATCGCGGCGCGCTCGTCCGGTGCCGGGTGACGCAGCGCGACGAGGCCCTGGTCGAACCACACCTCTATGCCGGCGGGGCGGCGGATCGCGACGGTGTCGAACGTGCGCCCGCCGGTGTGTTGGCGGTCGTTCAGCTCGCCCAGCGCGGTGCGGGTCAACCGGACGGCCTGCGCGGCAACGGTGCCGTGGCCGCAGCCGGACAGTTCGGCGGTGGCGGTGAAGAACCGGACCGGCCAGCCGCCGTCCGGCGTCCGCCCCGGGCCGAGGAACGCCGCGTGCGAGGTGCCGGCCGCAGCAGCGACCGCACGCCGGTCCGCGTCCGTCGCTGCCGGGTCGTCGTCGGTGACGGCCGTGGGGCTACCGCCCCGGCCGTCGCGCCGCACGCATGCATCGACCACCGTGACATCCGGCCAGGACATCGGCCCTCCCCTGACGCTCACCGAACCGGCAACCGCGAACGGCGCTCCGCCGAGAGCCGGACCTGGCCGCAACGGCCGACCGAACGCGTCCCGGAGCGTACCGTCCTGCCTCAGCCGGTGCCGTCCTGCACCGGATAGTGGATGACGACCGCACCGCCGGTGGCGTAGTTGGCGACATCGGCGGCCACCCGCTGGCCGTGCGGCGACGCCCGCGCCGCGGCCATGGCGGCGGCGTCAGCGAAGTCGCCTTCGAAGACCGCGAAATACGGTGCTTCTCCCTCGGTCGTCGCCACGTCGAAGCTGTAGCGCCACGCAAGCAGGCCGGGCCAATTCATGACCAGCGGAAGGTGGTTGGTCACGTAGTAGTCGCGGAAGTGGTCAGGGTCGGAGGGCTCGGAATACAGGACCACCAACTTATGCATGACGACCTCCGTCCAGATCAGGGGCGGCGGGCTTGGCATGCGTTCGGCGAGGGAGGCCAGCGCCGCAACGGTGCCGTGACCGCACGCGGGCAGTTCGCCCGGGCATCATGCGCGCGAGCAGCGCACCTGCCTGCTCGGTGTACGGCGCTTCCAGCAGGGCCATCCGCGACATCGGCTCTCCCCTTGAGGGTGTTTCGAAATCAGAAACGCGAGGAATGCTAGTGTTTCGAATAACGAAACGCAAGGAGGGTCATGCCGACACCGCGCCCAGGAACACCGGTTCGTGGATCGACTACCGGCCGTCCGATCATGGCCGCGATGGATCTCTTCGGCCGTCGGTGGGCGCTGCGCATTCTCTGGGAGCTGCGGGCGGGCCCGCTCGGTGCGCGTGAGCTGCTGACACGGTGCGCAGGTCTGTCATCCAGTGTTCTCTACCAGCGGCTTCGCGAACTCACGTCAAGCGGGATCATCGCCGCTTCAGCCGATGGCTACGAACTCACCGGGCTGGGGACAGCACTCGGTCACGCCCTCCGACCGCTCGACGAATGGGCGATCACCTGGGCGCAGGCGCAGGCGCAGGCGCAGAACGATCAGAATCCTGTGTAGGCATGAAGTTCACGGGCTCTTCGATCGTTTCTGGGCGCGGAGGGCCTGGGCCCCGGGTTCCGCTGTGCCGCAGCGCGGAAAGCCGGGACACGGGGCTCACGCGGCCTGTGAGAAGCCTTCGGTCGCCAGGTCGGCGCCGCCCAGCGGGGTGAAGTCGATGTCCAGGCGCGGGTCGTAGGCGGCCGGTTCATCGCCGAGCTCGTGGGTGGAGTACTCGCCAAAGCGACGGATGTGCTCGGTCAGGTACGGCGAGACCTGCGACAGGTCCTCCGGATCGATGCCCATCCCTTCGGCCTGCAGCTGACGCACGATCTCGGCGATGTCTAGCGCGTTATGGAAGATCATCGCGTTCGAGAGCAGCGCGTTGAACTTCGCCGTCCTCTCCTGCTCGATGGGATCGTTGTCGGCGATCACGCCGCCGTTGCCGAAGCCGACCCACGACGAGAACCGGTTGAACGACTCGACCTTGTTCGTCGCCGCGGTCACCCGCCTACGCAGCGGCGCGTCCGTCAGGTAGCGCAGCAGCAGCGTGGACGAGATCGCGCCCTCCCGTACGGAGACGGCCACCTTCATCAGGTGACGGAACTGCGACTCGATCAGGTCCCAGTCGATGACGTTCTTGCCGCTCTCGCCGAACAGGGCGTCGATGTTCACGTACTCGGTACTGCGGGTGGGCCGGTAGAAGGTCAGGTCCTTCCAGTTGCGGATCCGCGGGACTAGGTCGAAGCTGCTTCTCCATCGCGTTGCCGAACGAGGCCATCGCCGACGTCGTCAACGCGCACGCCGAGCTCGACATCTCCCAGGCGTGGGGCGACCTCCACCGTCGCCGCCGACGGCACCCACATGGACACCTACCTCAACAACCTCCTGGCACGTACCGGCCGAAAGGGTCCTTCAGCTTCGGCTCGGCGCCGGAGGCCGGCCCGAAGCGCCGCCACCATTCCACCCAGTACGCCGTCCGCGAGGCGATCCCCAGCAGCGTGCGCTCCGGCATCCGTGCCTCGATCGCCTCCTCCAGCCGCTTCGCCGACGGCGTCTGTCCGTCCGCGCGGTGGCGCTTCAGTGACGGGATCCCGGTCTCCGGGGCGATGATCAGGCCCTCGTCGTCGGGGTAGTCGGCGTCCGCACCGGCCGCCGCGGCGGTCAGCCTGTCCTGCGGCTGCCGCCGGAAGCTCGCCGCGTCGTACGACATCTCCTCGCCGGGCTCGACCAGGCCGACCTCGACCAGGAAGGCGGGCAGTTTCGCCTCCACCACATCCATGGGGAGGAGCTGGTCGTTCCGGTCGGCGTGCTCCTCGGAGCCGGCCACCGCCACATCCCCGGTCCGCAGCGCTTCGGCCAGGGCGTGGAAGACCGTCGCCTCGAAGTGCCGCCGCACGAAGCGGCCGGGCCGGTTCTTGTCCCGGATCGCCTTCTGCCAGTTCTTCACCGACGCTGACCGACGGGCTCTGTCCCCGTTGTCCTGGACCCACGTGAACCCCTGCGGCCGGTTCGAGCCGGACATGAATGCCCACCTCGACCTCGCTGTTGTGGCGTAAGCCTAGGTGGTCTGACCTGAATCGTCGGTCAGGGCAGCCGCGGTCAAGGTGAGGTGCTGGGCCAGGAGCGCGGCTGCCGTGTCGGCGTCGCGGGCCAGCGCCGCCTCCTCTAGCCTGCGGTGTTCCTCGGCGCCGTCCCGGTCGGGGTTGCGGTGCGCCGACCAGCGCCGGGCCAGCTCACTCGCGGTCCACAACCGGTCGAAGGTCTCCAGCAGTGCGCTGTTGTCACACCCCTCCAGCAAGGTGCGGTGGAAGGCCCTGTGAGCCTCGGCCCAAGCGCTTGTGTAGTACTCGCTCTCCTGCGGCACGTACGCCGGAGTGCGCATCAGACGATGGTGGGCGGCCCGCACGCGGGCCTCCCAGTCGACGTCGCCGCGCTCGATGGACATGCGCAGTACGACCGGTTCGATGGTCCTGCGGGCTTCCGTGATCTCCTGCCAGCGGCGGTCGGAGAAGGACGGGACCGCGAAACCGCGGTTGGGTAGCCGGTCGGCGAGCCCCTCGCCGACCACCCGTACGAGCGCCTCGCGCACCACGGCCAAGCTCACGCCCTGCTCCTTGGCAAGATCCTGCGGCTTGAGGGGGGCGCCGGGGGCGTGGTCCCCGCGCATGATCGCGTCTCGCAGGTGTGCGTAGACCTGCTCGGAAAGCATCTGCTTACCCGGCGGGGTGGAGGAGTGCGCCGTCTGAGTCATGAGCCGATCCTAGACGATCCACTAGATAATCGATTATCTGTGTTACTGTCGATTTAATAGCTGATGAGGACGCCCTCGTCCAGAAAGGAACGACGCCGTGCCTGCCCGGCGGGAAGGACACATGCCCGCAGCTGCCCTGGAGCGGGGATGTGGACGGCACCAAGAGCTATGGCGTCACCGTCTACGACCCCGACGACCCCACCGGGTCCGGGTTCGGGTTCTGGTACTGGGCGGTCGCCGATGTCCTCGCCACAGTCGCTGAGCTCCCCGAGGGCGCCGGCGGCACCGGCTCAGAACTGCCTGAGAGTGCCTACCAGTTGCCCAACGAGGCCCGCGTGGCCCACTGCATGGGCGCCACCCCGCCCGCCGGGCACGGCCCGCACCTTCACCGTGGTGCACCCCCTCGACATCCCCGCCGCAGGCGTCCCGGCCGATGCCACACCGGCCGTCCTCGGCTTGACCATGGCGGGTCACACCCTCGGACACGCCGTGTTGATCGCCAGCCGAAACACCCGCCTGACAGCGCCGACCGACTCCCCGGAGACACCACCACCATGCACCTCGACGACCTTCCCCACTCTGCGCTCCTCGGCGACGGCCCGATGGACCTGAACGCCGTCCGTGACGTCAGCCGCGCCGTCAGCGCCGCCCACCTGTTCATCTACCTTGCCCCCGAGAGCGCGGAGGAGGCCGCCGGGCTCGGCGTGACCGACCGCGGGCCGGCGTATCTGGCCTTCCGGTCGGCCGCGATGGGCGCGGTTCCGTGGCAAGTCACGCTCGCGGCCTTCTACAACTTCAGCCCGCGGGCAGTGCGGGCCATGGCGGGCGTGTGGGACGCCGCGCCGCCTGAGCGGTGGCAGGCTGCCCGTTTCCTGGCCGCCGGTCGGGCGATGCGGCGCGTCAACGTACATCTCACGGATGACCACCTTGCCGAGGCGCGCTTGCTGATCGACCCGGTCGTCGCCGGCGCCGACTACGCCGGCAAGGTGCTGGCCGCCGCGAACGCCTCGGTCGCGCTTCCATCCGATCCTCTTGTCGCACTGTGGCAGCAGATCACGGTGGCGCGCGAGTGGCGCGGCGACGCCCATCTCGTCGTACTCGCCGACAACGGCCTCGGTCCATGCGACTGCCTCGTCCTGCACACGGCAACCGGCCTCCTCCCGGAAGCTCTTGCGCGAGCGACCCGTCAATGGGACGACGAGGAGTGGAGCGCAGCGACGGCACGCCTCGTCGCGCGCGGCTGGCTCGACTCCCACGGCGTGGCAACCGACGCCGGCAGTGCGGCACGCGAGCGCATCGAAGTGGAAACGGACGAGCACTGCGCCGCGCTATGGGCGCCGATCGGCACCGCGGGTACCCGCCGCTTTGCCTCGCTCATCGCGCCGATCACCAGTGCGTTCACCGCGGCGGGAACGTTCCAGGCCGTTCATGGACGGTCTGATCTCGCATAAGCGGTGCTTCGCGCGAGCAAGATCAATCACGCGCTCCCGGACCCCGCCCATGATCCCTGCACGGTCAGGCGGACCGGCCGTGCCCTGCCGTCGTTAGCGTGATCCGAAGAGGGAGCGCGGGGAGGCGGAACTCGAAGGGCGGGCGTGCGGAAATGGCGTCCGGGCGGTCGGCGCGCGGACGAACGGGGCCGTGGCGTGGCGCCGCTGGCTCATGGGTGCTGTTTCGGGCCGCCGGCCGGACGGACCCCACCCGGGCCTCGCCGTCGGGCCCTGGAGCTGTCTGGCCCCGGGACCGGCCTGGCTCCGGGCGGGTCGAGGGTGTTCGATCAGGCCGTGCCGGACACCAGTCCGGCGCGGTGGGCGAGGACGACTACCTGGACCCGGTCACGCAGGCCGAGTTTGACCAGGATGCGCGAGACGTAGGTTTTGATTGTTTCCGGGGCGATGAAGAGGGCTTCGGCGATCTCCGCGTTCGAAAGGCCCTCGGCCACCTGTTGGAACACTTCCAGCTCGCGCGGGGTCAGTGCCTTGACGATCGTTTGGCGTTCGGGGCGGGTGGGGCGGATGTGCTCGGCGAAGTGGCCGATGAGGTGGCGGGTGACGGCGGGAGCGAGCAGGGCCTCGCCCCGGGCCACCGTCCGGATCCCGTTGACCAGTTGGGCCGGTGGTGCGTCCTTGAGGAGGAAGCCGCTGGCTCCGGCCTTCAGGGCGTCGTACACGTACGCGTCGACGTTGAAGGTGGTGACGACCAGCACCTTCGGCGGAGTTTCGGCATCGGGGCCAGCCAGTTGCCGGGTGGCCTGGATGCCGTCGAGCAGGGGCATGCGGATGTCCATCACGACCACGTCGGGGCACAGCCGGCGTGCGGCCTGGACCGCCTCGTGCCCGTTCTCGGCCTCGCCGACGACCTCCATGTCGGGTTGCGCGGAGAAGATGGTGACGTAGCCGGTGCGCACAAGTGCCTGGTCGTCACAGACGAGTACACGGATCGGCGGCTGCGCGTCGCTCTCGCTCACGGGGCTACTCCTGGACGGGCTTGGTGGGAATCGTGGCGCGGACCTCGAACCCGCCCTCGGGCCGGGGACCGGCCTCAAGTTCACCATCGAGCATCCGCACCCGTGCACGCAGCCCGGCAAGACCCCGCCCGCCCCGCGAACCCGGCACCTGCATGACCGGTAGGTCGGCCGGGGGCTGTCGGATCCGCCGGTGACCACCGTGATCTCGAGCTGCTCCCCGCCATGGCGGGCCGAGACCCGGGTCGGCTGCCCGGCCGCGTACTTCATAGCGTTGGTGAGTGCCTCCTGCACCACCCGGTAGGCGGCCAGCTCCACGTCCACCGACTGCGGCTGCCGCTCGCCCTGCTCGCTGAACTCGACCGGCTGGCCGGACCTGCGGGCCTGCTCGATGAGGTCCGCCACCCGTCCCAGCGCCGGGGCCCGGTCCGCACGCGACGGATCGACGCTCTCGCCGGTCGCCTCCAGCACGCCGAGGAGGTAGCGCAGCTCCGTCAGCGCCCGCCGTCCGGTGTCGCTGACGGCCACAAGTCCTTCACCGGCCTGCTCCGGCGCGGAGGTGATCAGGAACTGTGCCGCATCGGCCTGGACCACCATGGCCGTCACGTGGTGGGTGACCACGTCGTGCAGTTCGCGGGCGATCCGCGCCCGCTCGGTCGCCGTGGCCACCTCGGCGGCCAGCCGCCGCTGCTCCGCTTCCTGTGCCCTGCGCATCCGCACGCTGCTCCCTACCAGCCAGATCGCGGCCAGAGTCAGATAGAAGGCGGCATAGTCCGCGATGCCCTGCGGTGAGCCCAGACGGTGCAGCACCAGAGCCAGGGCGATGTAGCCCGCACTCGACGCGGCCGCCAGGCGCCGGCGGAGGCGGACCTGGTGGGCCCCGGCCGAGTACAGCGCGCCGTACAGTCCCAGGCTGCCGAACGTCGTCGCGAAACCCAGAGCCTGATGCGCGGCGAACGCGACTGCGACCACGGCCAGCGTGGCGGCGGGCCACCGACGGCGGGCTGCCAGCGGCAGCGCCTGGGCCAGGGTCAGCCCGATACCCAGCGCGTCCACCGGCCGCTGGGGCAGATCACCGATCTGCGAGCCGATGTTCGACAGGGTCGGCGTGAAGGCGAGCAGCGCGAGCACCGCGGCCACAAGGCCGTCCTGGAAGGAGGCGCCCCGCTCCCTCCACCGGTCGAGCGGCGCCTGGAGCCGCGGGGAGCTCCAGGGCGCCTGACGGGACATCACTTCCGTATCCTCCGGTCGGCCGGTCTCAATGCCGGGCCCGCCGCCGGGGCGGCAGGCCGCCGCCTCGACGGGCCAGGACAAGCATCGGAACGGTGATCAGCACACTGAGGAGCACGGGCACGACCGACGCCTCCAGACCGAAGATACCCCCGGTCAGCGCCGCCGAGCCATGGGCCTCGGCGGTGAACAGCCCCTCCGGGGCATGCCCGGATACCGCAACACCGGCCAGCTGCTGAACGGTGTTCCACGCGAAGTGCAGACCCGCGACGAACCAGATGCTGCGCCTCCACATGTACGCGGCACCCAGCATCACACCCGCCTGCAAAGCGATCGCCAGCGCACTCCACAGGTTCGCCCCCGCCCCGCCCAGGTGGGCGGCCCCGAAGGACACCGCGGTGACCGCGATCGCGATTCCGCGCCCCCACCGCTGCTCCAGGGCCTGCAAGAACAGACCCCGGAACATCAGCTGCTCAGTGACCGCGGTACCGATCTGCACCATCACCGCGGACCACACCACCGACATGAAGCCGCTGCCCGCCCAGGAGAACGAATACCCCCCGAACAACGTGATCAACAAAAGCGCCGCCAGGATGAACCCCAGACCGATCCCCCCGCCGAGCAGCGCCTCACGCGCCGCCCCTGACCGGGCTATCTCCGGCGTGGCACGTCCCGCGATCCGGCGCATCACCAGTGCGTACACGGCCACCGCGGCGGCCGCGCCCAGCACCGGCACCGGACCCGGCCCCGTGGCCGTCAGGCTCGCGACCAGAGCGACTCCTACCAGCGCGGTCACCGACCAGCCGAGCGGCGAGCGCAGGATCCGGCCGAAACGGCCGCCCCGGCCGGCCGGCCCCGTGCCCGGACCGGCGTCCGCTTCGTGCCCGTACTTGGCAGTCGATGGCGTGCTCATGATGGCCTCCCCTGTGGCGGTGGTCGCACCAGCGGCGACCTGGCAACCACGCTAGAAACCGACCGGCATCCGCGAATCACCCTCGGAGGGACAGCCCGTGTAGCTCTCACGGGGGATGCGCACATCCCGCCCGACCACTCCCAGCCCCCACCGCCACGCAACGCAGCCGCGACACGCACAGCAGCGGGAACCCTACGAGGGCCAGGCCCCACGGCCGTAGCGGGTGGAAGCCCTTCGCGCGCGGACGCTGTACTACCTGAACGTCGATTCCAAGGCTGGGCTGCAGCCAGCTCGGTAAGAGCCTGCCTGATCGCGTTCGCGATCTTTCTCAGCTCATGCACCCGCGCTGCGGTACCACATCCTGAGCGGGCAGCCTGCCAGACAGCGAACACCGGCTCGATCAAGGCCTGCCGGGCGTCTGAGACGTTACTGCGACACGCGCGCCGGGCTGCCATGCCCCCGACAGTGACCACGGACGCGCGTGGTCACAAGAGCATCCCCACATACCAACTAGCGGGATCAGATGCTCTCTTGCAGCTGGACGGTGGTGCCGGGCTCGAGGCGCTCGATCGGGGTGCCGGTCAGGCCCTTCTCGCCGAGGAGATTGGCGGTGGAGTGCTGGCCGAGGTCGCTGAGCATGAGTTCGTGGATCTGGATGATGCGCTCGGGCTTGACGGTGCGGACGTAGTCGGCGGCTTCGCCGAGCTTTGTCCATGGGCCGCTGGTCGGCAACAGGAGGGTGTGTATGGGGGCGTCGGGCGCGAAGTAGGCGTCGCCGGGGTGGTAGACGGCTCCGTTGTCGAGGAGGTAGCCGACGTTGTCGGGGCACGGGATGTCGGCGTGGATCAGCGCGTGGCGGTGGCCGTGGACGGTGGCGGTGATGGAACCGACGCCGAAGGTGTCGCCCGCGGCGACGGCGTGGACGCGGCCATCGTGGCTGCCGAGGGTGGCTGCGACCGTGGCCGTGCCGTAGACCTGCAGCCCGGGCTGGGCTTCGAGAGCGGCGGCGACGAGCTTTTCGTCGAAGTGGTTGAAGTGTTCGTGGGTGATCAGGACGGCATGAGCCTGGGCGACGGCTTCTGCCGCGTCCGGGGTGAGGGTGCCGGGGTCGATGACCAGGCGGGTGCCGTCCTTCTCGAGTGTGATGCAGGCATGGGAGTGCTTGGTGAGCTTCACCGAGGGTCCTTTCCGAGCCGACCGAATATCTACAGCCAAACTGTACAACATGGTTGTAGATGCGGCGCCGTGAGCGTCGGCTGTGACTTGACTCCGGCGCTCCCGCCCTTCGCTACGGCGGGGCCGGTGGACGCTCCTGTGGCGCCAAGGCAAACAATGTAGTGAAGGTGTACAGTTTGGTTGATGAGTGTGGGTAAGCTGGCATCATGGACGAGAATCAGCTGGCTGAAGAACTCCGCCTGACCATCGGACGGCTCGTACGCACTGTGCGCACTGCCGACACGATGCCGCCCGGCGAGGCCGCCGTCCTGGGCTACCTGGACCGCAGCGGCCCGCTGACCACCGCCGATATCGCACAACAGCGGGGAGTCAGCCACCAGTCGGCTGCCAAGGCGGTCAAAGAACTCCTGGCTCAGGGCCTTGTACATGCCCAGGCGCACCCCAGCGACGGGCGAAAGCTGTTGCTCCACCTCACGCCGACGGGAAGCGGCCGTCTGGCCGAGGAACGCCGAAGGCGTGCGGACTGGCTCGGCACCGCGATCAACGATGTCCTCAGTTCCGATGAACGAAAGACGCTTGAGGCGGCGCTGCCTCTGCTATCACGCCTGACCACACACTTGAATGGCAAGTAGCCCAGGGACTGTCGTTTGGGTCATCGCGCGCTGTGCATTGCGAAGTTGCAGGTCACGAGTCTGGTGTGCGCGATGTCCGGGACAGTGCCGGACAGCCCCGGATTCCAACTGGAGAAGGGGTACCACCCGTCGCCAACGGGGACGTGCATCTCCTGGATCCGCTGGCCCCGACCTTACGTCGTGATCAAAGACAACCGGTATGAGGTCGAACTGGCTGTAGCCGACAGTCCGGTCAGCGCGCTGTCCCGCGCGTGGTGCGCTACTCGATCAACAGGGGTGTCGTAGATGTAGACCCGGCGGTGTGGGCTGCCGCGAGGGAGCGGGCTGTGCACCCCCGGCCTGTACGCCGACGCGCTTACGGGTGGCGCCCTCGTCGGCCACCTGACGGAGGCCCGTACGACCGGCTGCTGTGCACCTTCAGCGTGCGCTCCATCCCACGGGCCTGGGCCGAACAAGTACGGCCCGGCAGGGTGATCGTCACCCCCCTACGGTACGCGGCACAGCAGCCGCGCCGCCGCCCGCCTCACCCTCCAAGCCCGCCGGGGAACTGCGCCAGACGAGCCACTCCAAGGCCCGCGCACCCTGATCGGCGGCGCTCCCGGCCCGAGGCTCTCCACGGCGGTGGCCGACCGCGCCGACAGGCCGGCTCCCCATCGGCGGCGTCTTGGACGAGTACGCCCGGTACCTGTGACGAACCGGTGACGCCGACGGCGCCGTCCGTGTCTCCCTTCCTGGTAATTTGGCACACTCTTTCGATCAATTCGTGCTCCACTGGGGGACTTCTCGTGCACAACAACCTGCGTCACAGCCTCATCGCCACCGCCGGCATCGCGGCCGCCCTGGCCCTCACGGCATGCGGCAGCGACTCCGGCAGCGACAAGGCCGCCACCTCGAAGGACCCGAAGCCGGCCGCGACGCCGAGCAGTCCGTCGGCCGCGTCCAGCTCCGGTGTCGGTACCGACGCCAAGGGCGGCAGTGTGGAGGGCGGCTGGATCTCGATGGCGAATCCGTCGAAGCCCGTTGTCCTGACCGTCAAGGGCAAGACCGCCGTGGTCGTCGAGGGCGCTTCCGGCCTGACCTGCCAGGGCACCACCGACGGCAAGTCCTTCGACCTCAAGTGCCCGGCGGGCGCACTGCACGCGAAGGGCCAGGTCGCCTCCGTGGGCGCGGCCGAACTGAAGGTCACCTGGCAGGAAGTCGGGACCGAGACCTACCAGAAGAGCGAGCCGGGCAAGCTTCCCACGGGCCTCCCCACCGTCATCCCGAAGCCCTGACTCATTCCGTACGGTCCCGCGCCTCGGGCGGTCGGGACCGTACGGTGGCGGTGTGCAGCCCACAGGGGGACGAGGGGGCATACCGATGCCGGAGCGGCACGCGACCTACGCGGTCAGAGTCTTCGCCGCGGACCCCGCCTCGTGACCGGATGGTGGCACGCCCTGCCGGCCGAGACCCGGGCCGAGGCCGACAGGTGCGTCCTCAGGGGCTGCCGCCAGGCCACGGTGTGCGCCTCCAGCTCGGCGACCACGTGCCCGAGGTTCCTCGGCGGCGTCCGCAGGCAGTGATCTGGGTCGTTGACGCGTCGTTTGAGAGGGTGGTATGTGACGTGATGTCGTGTCTGCCGTCACCGGATCGTGTGGGGTCGCAGCATTCGCGCTGACCAGATGGCCCGGCCGCGCTGGAGTCTCCCGTGAGCGACCGCCAGCCATACAAGAGCGACTTATCCGACGAGCGGTGGGCGCTGATCGAGCCTGTGATCACTGTCTGGAAGGCTCAGCACCGCTCGGTCAGTGGCCACGAGGGCGACCATGAGATGCGGGAGATTGTCAACGCCCTGCTGTACCAGTCCCGCACCGGCTGCCAGCGGGACTCCCTGCCCCACGACCTGCCGCCCGCCGGCGCGGGAGAAGAGGGGCCGATCAGCCGACCCCAGCCTGGTGGTGCTCGACACCCAGAGCGTGCGCGCCGCCGCCGGAGTCCCGGCGGAGACTACCGGACGGGATGCGAACAAGAAGGTGCCGGGACGCAAGCGGGGACCGGCAGTTGATGTGCTGGGCCTGGTGATCGCGGTGGTGGTGCTGGCCGCCTCCGCCCAAGACAACGCCGTCGGCACCGCGCTGCTGGACAGGGTGGTCGCCGACACCGAGCCGGGCGCCGTGAAGAAGGCCCTGGTGGAACAGGGGTTCAAGAGCGCCGTCAAGGACCACGGTGCGAAGGTGGGCATCGAGGTCGAAGTGGTGAAGCGCAACCCCGGCGATGCCGGGTTCGCTCCGCAGTCCGGGAGATGGGTGGTGGAGCAGACGAACGGGGTCTTGATGCTGCACCGCAGACTGGTGCGCGACTACGAGCATCAGCCCGCCTCAGCCGAGTCGAGGGTGTACTGGGCCATAAGCGACCGGATGTCGAGGATGCTGACCGGGACCTCCGCCCTCACCTGGCGCGGCGCATGACCGGCGGGGAGCCAACCTTGGGGGCGGTGCTGGTACGGCTGGAGGAGCGGGAGATCGACGCCCAGGCCGAGGCGGCCCGGGAGAAGATCGCAGAGCTGAACGCGCTGCTGGACGGGTTCGACAGGGCCGCCGAGGAGATCCGGATCACCCACAAGACGCTGCTGGAGCTGCCCGATCCGGGGCCGCCCGTGCCGCCGGCCGCGAAGCTGCCGGACCGTCCGGCCTACTCGCAGATCGCTGCGGTGTCCGCCGCAGCCGACGCACCGTTGCGGGCACGGGCGGTGTGCGAGGCGATGGATGTGGAGATCGTGCCCAACAACGTCAACAACGTCCGCCTGAAGGCTGGAGCCACCGTCACCGCCGCTTCCGCCGTTTCCGCCCCAAGGCGTCGGGTGAGCGGAAGCACTCTGACGAGAGCTTCGCTGCCAGCCAGACGTTCACCGTCTCGCCTGGCGGAAAGTCTGTGCGTTCCTCTTCTGGCGGTCGCATCGGACCGATCACCGTTACGGGCCGGGGCCTGTTCTCCGTAGGTTCTGTGGTTTGCATCGGCCCTGCAGCGTCCTCGGCACAGGCAGCCGCTGCCCTAAAGGTAGGAACGACTGCAGCGCAAGCGGCGGTGCGGAGAGGTGCCCCCCGGAGGTGGTGAAGGCAGAGGCCAGAGCAGCGACAGAAGCCGCGGGGAAACGCCTCGGCACTTCGCAACCGGTCATAATCAAAATCATCAAGCAAATTAACCAGCAGCGGCAATGGTTACTTGGCAGTTGGGCGGCGGGGCGACGGAGTTCTGCGGATCTCAGATGATCTTGTCTTGTGCCTGATGCCCTGCGGGAACGTGTAGCCCCGCTACTGCCTCCTCGGTTGCCGCGACGTCGATGATATTCGGCGCGTAGCCGGAGATGACCGTTCGGCTTTGCGTGAGATCGTGTACGTCTTGCGCACGGGTTTGAACTGGGAGGACGCGCCGACCGAGACGATCGGTCGCAGTGGGGACAGATGCCGGCGGCGCCCGCAGGACTGCACCGCGGGGCGGACCTGAATGGGTCAACTGCAACAACACGCCAGCTGTCGCCATCAGCGGCGAGCGGATGGAAAGCGTCTTCCTGATCGCAGGCGGCAAGTAAGCCGGATCAGGTCTCGCAGATACTGACCCAGGCAATCAAGAGGGGCGTTTGCGGACTGGTGGCCTGGACTGGGCGGACTGGTTGCCGGCCTGCTGATTATGTGGTGACCGCGCCGGGCGGGATGTCGGGGGGCGGTGTTCCTCCTGCCGGTGCAGCTCAGCGTGTTCGGCGTGCCCAAGCCGTCGGTCACTCCGACCAACTTGCTGTACAACGTGATCGCGGGCCCGGCGCGCTGTGGCGCTACCACCGCGGCGGAGGCTGGCCCGGCCAAGTCGTCGACCGGGCCTTCGAGCGCTACGACGCCCGCTCGGTCCATGATGCCCTCACCGTCACCGCCGCAGACCTCTTGGCTCACCCCGTCACGCCGGGCGCTGCCGCGGTCGCAAAAACCGCCGACTTCGCCGCCGCGGCCGCACCTCTGGCCAACTGGCGCGACCACTTCGCCGGAAGATTTCCCGCCACCCGGACTACGCGGCAAAGAAGTCCCGGGGCGCGCATCTCTGCGCGATCGCCGACGGCGAGGTCGTGCCCGAAGGGGGTTAGCCCGAAGCCGTCTTCGGCCTGGACGAGTTCGTGTCGCTCCTCCTCCAGCCCCACCCCGGCCGGCAACGGACCGAAGGTGGCGGCTGGCACAAGGATCCTGACCGGGAGCGGCCGGCCCCGCCGACGGGCGGCCTACACCCGACCGCACGGGGTCCGGCACCTGTTCGCCTTCGACTTTGCACGGACCAGCTCTACGAGCACGTCAAGCAGACCAGGACCAGGTCGAAGTATCTGGACCTCTCCCGCTACCTGCGCTCACTGCCCCGATCGACGTGCCCATTGCGAGCGTCTGTGACAACTACTCACTGCACCTGACGACGAAGCGATGTCAGCGGGTCGCGACGTGGGCAGCGGCGAACGACGTCGAGATCGCCTATACCCGAACCAGAGGATCAGAAGGACGGGCAGTTGTACTGCGTCTCCAGGGGTACCGTGACGCAGTATGTACTGCCCGCCGCCGATTGCGGGACGGCGAAGGCGGCGGTGCGCGAGAGGGGCATCACGACGCTGCCGAGCTTCCGGACGAGGGTCGCCTGGTCGCTCGCCCCGGCAGCCAGGCTGTAGAGCCCGATGGGAATCGTGTCTCCCTGCTTGAAACCGTCGACGACCAGTTGACGCTTGTTTTCACCGCGCAGTCGTGCCCGTTCCGGGTTCGTCGGTACGGCAACCGACTGCCTGTACGAGGCGCTGGTGCTGCCCTGGGTGGCGCTGATGGTGAAGTGGCCCGGAGCCGCCAGGCTTTCACGGGCGGCGGACTGCGGGACGAAGTCCCAGGTTTCACTTTGCATCACGCCGCCGATGTCGTACACCCGCAGCGGCGCACCGTTGAAAAGTGACTCCGGAGGCTCGTACCGGTCGAAGGTAAGCTCGCCTGCGGTGGGCTGCGCGGTGGTGGTGTAGCTATGGCGACCGTCAGAGACGGTGACGGTGACCGCTCGCTCGGCCGTGAATCCGTGCAGGCACAGGGCGTTCTCGCGATTGAACACGAGGTTGCTGGGGCCCTGGATTGTGCTCATCCATACGGCGGGCGAGGTGGCGAACTCCGCAGGCAGAGAGGACAGATCCCGCTTACATTCGGGGGCGTCTCCGTCACCTGCCGCGAGGTTTCTGAACTTCCTTTGCAGTTTCGGGCCCTTGCCCGGGTTGGGTCTGAGTGCGTCTGCGGCCTCTCGGCTCTCCGCTGTGCTTCGTGTTGTCGTGTTCGTTTGACGTGTGGCGTCCTGGGCCGCCGAGCCGCATCCAGCGGCGGCGATGGACAGCAGCACCAGACATCCGGCTAGTTGTCGACGCTTCATCAGCGCTTCCTTCCATGTGCTCATCGTGGGATCGCAGACCCGCACTGCGCGCGGGCCTGGTCCCTCTGCTGGTCGAGGTACTTGCGGTCCGCCTCGTAGTCCTGTCGGCTCGCGGCGCTGGTGCGGAAGGCGTTACGCAGTTGGTCGAGAGAATCCCGCGCGGCCTGGTCTCCGGTGACCAGATCACACCGAGCGAAGGCCCAGGCGGCCAGCCATCCCAGCCACTGGGCGCGCACGGCGAAATGGCTCTCCAGCGCGAGTGCCTCCCGAATGCCGGAGATCGCGGCCTCCAGGTGCCCTCGGTCCGCCTCGCGCTGGGCGGTGATGGAGGCGGCTAGCGCCTTCAGTTCGCGAACGCCTACACCGGGCCCTGCGGCTCGGACCCGCCGAACAACGGCATCGATGGTGCCGTCGTCGCTGGTGAGGCCCGCATTGATCCGGCAATACTCCACCTGGGCCAGGTTGACCGCGGCTTTGAGGCGGCCCAGCGTGGTGAAGTTCGCGTCGGAGGTCAGCCGCCGGAGGGTGGAGGTGACGCCGGCGATGTCCGAGTCACGCAGGGCTCCGGGAGCGCAGTCCGTCGCTGTCACTGCACGCAGATAAATGTTGCCGGCCAGGCTGAGCTGTGCCCGGAGCCGGATGGGAGAGTCCGCCGGGATGGCCCGGTAGTCGGCGCCGGCGGCCTCCAGAACGGAATGCGAAGCCGCCTGCCCGTTGACAGTGGTCTGTTCCAGAGCGTGGCCCCGGAACAGGTGGACAAGGTCCGAGGTAACGAATCCGGTGCCGGAGTCCAGGTCCGACGTTCCTTTGCCGGGCAGCAGCCGGGCGAAGCCGGCTACGGCTTCGGTGGTACGGCCCGAGTGCCAGGCGTCTAGGGCGGAGGTGAACTGGGCAAGACCGCGGGCTTGCCGGACCAGCTCGGCCACCAGGTCGCCCCGGCTGTGGGCAAGGCCGAGGCTCTGGTCCGCGGGGACCGGTGCGCTGGTGTACCAGCCGGCGAGTTCGGGGGCGTCGCGCACCTGGTCGGCGCGGACATACACCGCCGGGCGCACGTTGATCTGCCCGCCGGAACCGGGGGTGACGATGCCGCCGACGAGGATGGTGGCGTTGGACTGGCCGACGAACTTTCGGGTGCGGCTGTCGAGGCGGCCGTGATCGCTTTGGAGCAGTTCGGTCAGCGGAAGCTCGTACTGCGTTGCGTAGTCGTGCACGACTGTGCCTCTGGGAAGGGCCTTGCCCAGGGCCTGGGCAAAGGTCGAGGAGACATCGTCCAAAAGCTGCTGGTCTTGCCCGGAGCCACGGTCCTTGAAGCCGACCACGGCCACGTCCTGCGGACCGGTCAGCCGGTGCAGCGGGGGCGGTGGGGCCTGGAAGCGCAGGAGCACCACGACCCCGCCAGCAAAGACAAAGCCGATCACGACCGCGTACGTGGCGCGCTGCCACCGAGGCACCTCGGCCAGTTTGTCCCGCAGAAGCTGGGTCACGGACCCCAGAAAACCGGTGAAGCCGACCAGGACGCCGATGAGGGTCGCTGCCCGGCCGGGTTTTGCGCCCAAGACGTTGGCCAGGCTGAGAGATGCCGCCAGAGCCAAGCTGATACCGGCCGCCACCACCCAGATCCTTGTGCCGCCCTGGGTGTGATTTGTGGTCCTTGGTGTATTTTCTTCCATCCGCTCGCATATTACGGGCGCTGACTGTTGATAGCCCGTAGGCGCTGCGGTCATCACCAGGAGGGTTCTCTGAGTGTGCTCCGGAATCAGAGAGGCCGGAACGCGCGCCTTGAGTGCACTTCCGGCGGGCTTGGGCTGAGCTGAGGCTTCCCCGAGGTGTAGGGAGAGGTGACAGCAGGTCAGATGGGCCTCACGAGAGGAACCCTGCCGGAGCGGTTCAGCCCGTGGCAGACCGTCCACGGACGCTTCGCCCGGTGGGCTGCCGACGGCACCCTCGACCGTCTCCTGGCCGCCGCCCAGACTGTGGGTGAAGTGGACTGGCTGGTCGCGATCGACTCAACAATGGTGCGGGCCCATCAGCACACCGCCGCCAAAGGGGGCTCGACGAACGGGCCCTCGGACGCTCCCGCGGCGGGCTGACCAGCAAGATTCACCTCGCCTGCGACGGACGCGGCCGGCCGCTGGCCTTCGTGCTGACCGCGATCACCCTCGCCAGCACCCTCATCTGGCTCGACTAGTGATTCGACAAGACGCTGCCTAAGGGCTGTCCCGCAACGGACTTGGAGGGGCAGGGCGGCTTGAGCTCGGCGGTGCTCGTGTGGGGCGGATATTTGGAATGGCCAGTGAACGGGCCTTGACGCCGAATCCCGGACACGGGTTGTGCGACTTCGGTCAACGTAGTTGAGGCTGTTGACTCGTAGGCGATTGGGTTGCGTTGTCCGAGGCGGGAGTGGCGTCGCCGGGTGTTGTATCGGTTGAGCCAGTGGAATGCGCTGATGCGAGCCTCGCGCTCGCTGGGCCAGCTCTTTCTGCCCTGGAGTGCTTCGCGTTTGAAGGTCCTGTTGAAGGACTCCGCGGCGGCGTTGTCCGCGCTGGACCCGATCGCTCCCATGCTCTGGCGCATGCCTGCTGACCGGCAGGCTTCGGCGAATGCCCGGCTCGTGTACCGGGCTCCGTGATCGGTGTGCATGATCGCGCCGGCGAGGCTGCCGCGGGTCCGCTGGGCGGCGGCGAGCGCGTGGGTGACGAGTTCGGTTCGCATGTGATCGGCGAGTGCCCAGCCGGCCAGGCGGCGTGAGGCGAGGTCGACGACGGTCGCGAGGCAGCAGAACTTCGCGCCGTCCACGGGCAGACAGGTGATGTCGCCGACGTATTTAGTGTTCACCTCGGGCGCGGTGAAGTCGTGGTCGATCAGGTCGGGGACCTTTGCCGCTGCCTGATCCGGGACGGTGGTGCGGTGCCTGCGACGCAGCCGCAGGCCCTCCAGACCGGTGCTCTGCATGATGCGGGCGATCCGCTTGTGGTTGACGTGCCCGCCGGCCTCGCGGCGTTCGGCGGTGATCCTGGGAACGCCGTAGGTGTCGTCCGACTCTCGGTGCACGGCCCGTATTCAGGACGCGAGCCGGGCATCGGCTTCGAGGCGTGCAGCCCGGTCCGCGGCCGTCGAACGCCAGTAGTAGAAGCTGGAGCGGGCGACGCCCAGAGTGGCACAGAGCCGCTTCACGCCGTGGCGGCGCTGGTGGTCGGCGACGAACTGGAAGCGGTTCACCAGCGCGTCTCCCCGGCGAAATGTTCTGCCGCTTTCCGCGGGATCTCGCGTTTCTCCTCGAGCTCGCGGATCTTCTGGCGCAGAGCGGCGTTCTCCGCCTCCAGCGGAACCGGCGGCTCGGCGGGGACCCCGGTCCGGTGCCTGCGCGGCCGGCTCGCGCCAGCTGCCCTGATCCAGTTGCGCAACGTCTCGGGATTGACCCCCAGATCGGCGGCGATCTGCTTGATCGTCGCTCCCGGCTGCGACTGGTACAGCGCGACCGCGTCCGCCTTGAACTGGGGCGGATAGTTCTTCATGACCACGAGATGTCCGTTCTCAGATCCTCAGGATCCAGTGTCTCGTGTGTCCGGGATCAGGGGTCAAGGCCCCCTGTTCAGTCACCTGTCGTCGTCCGAGGGCGGTGGGCGGTCCTCGCGATCGGCTTCATCCAGTTCGCGCATGCGGCGCTCGACGCCTTCTTTCAGACTCTCCTCCTCCGACGGATCTTCGTCCGCCTGGGCCGGGCCCGCCGAACCGGGCTCGGGCCGACGGAACTTCTGACGCAGTTTGCCCGCGCGATCCTTGCGCTGCTGAGCGTCATCGCTCACGACGACCTCCCTGACGGCGCAGCCGACGGCCATGTGCGGTTTCGGCCACCCTCACTTCCCCGCCCCCTTCCCTTTGCTCTTCGCCTTCCAGGCCTTCGCGGCGGGGTTCGAGGCCTTCAGGCTCTCGATCTGGACACGCCACCCTTCGGCCCGGGCGCCGGTGGACTCCTTGGCCCGCGCCGTAAGTGCCTTCGCGGCGCTGTAAGACTTGGAGGCCGGACCGCTGGCGGCGAGGCGGCTGACCGTCTTGGTCTTGGCGTCAATGGCCGCGCGGAGGCTGCCGCTGCCGGTCAGGCTCCCCAAGCTGCGGAACGTCGGTTCGTTACCCTTGAACCAGGTCTGTTGCCACCACTCGTCCGAGACCGGCTCGCGCCAGCTGATATATCCGCCGCGCAACACCTGCCGGGGCTTCTTGATGTGACCACCGAAGCTGTAGCGGGCACCCTCGACAGGGACCGGGTCATAGAATCTTGGCGTGAAGAAATCCGAGACGAGCATGCCGTTGATGGTGTAGCCGAACTCCTCGGCCTCTGAGGGGTCGGAGACCTCCACCAGAAACTCCACCATGCCCTGGTCCGGGTGGGGAGACTTGCCGGCCACGAGACGATTCCCGAACGGGTCGGCGCACATCTCCAGCATCTCGTGGCTCGCTGTCAACGACCAGCTCGCGCCGAACTCGATCAGGGAGAACGGCTGCCCGTTCTCATCCGTGTGGAACCCGGCCGCGTCGGGGACGTCGTCGACCACGATCAGCGGCCAGTACCCGACGGGAACGTCCTCAAGTTTGTCGAAGGCGTCTACGGTTGCGTTGACGTCCCAGATGGGCCCGAAATCGCGGGTCGCCTGCTTCTGCAGGGCAGCGGCCACCCGGGTGAGCTGCGAGGGGCTGATCTGATTGGTTCGAGTCTCTGACACGAGGGCGAGCTGGACGATCAACATGGACGTTTGCTGCCTTTCCCTGAGACAACGGCGACTGCCAGACGCCACGAGCTTCACCGAGAGGCAGCCAGATCATGCGCCCGTGCGTCCAGAAGTGTGCGTATGCCAGTCGAACGATGGACACCCATCCACCAGCTGCCGCTGCGTGCCGCCCTGTGCCACCAACTGCAGAATCATTCCCGTCAGCAACGCGCAGCCGCTGCCCTTTGCGTCCTCATGCCGACCACGGCCGCGTAGCGGATCCCTCCGCAGTCGGCCGTGCAGGCGACGGCACGATGGGCCCCCTGCCAGGACGGCAACGCCCGCAGACGAGCCGCCCACGACAGTATCAGCCTCAGTCCATCCGGCTTGGCCCCGGCTTCTGCTCGGCCCAGCTGGGCGCGTCCAGTCCTGCGATGAGCTGACGCGAACGGTTCGACCATGCCTGGGCGGATTGAACAGCTGCCTGGAGATCGCGCGCTGCAGGCAGCGCTGTGCGTCCCGGGAGGTTTTGCCCTCTCCGATCCTGCGCGCGACGTACGACTTCGTGGCGGGGTCAAGGCGCATACGGATCAGGGTGATGGTGTACATGGCCCGGTTGAGCTGCCGGTCTCCGCTGCGGTTGAGGTGGTGCCGGTTGGTGAGTCCGGAAGATGCAGGGATCGGAGAGACGCCTGCGAACGAGGCGAAGGCGGCTTCCGAGCGGAACCTCCCCTGATGAGACCAGCTGACCAGGACCTCACCAGCGTCAGGATCTCCTGTTCGAGATCTTTTGCTTCCGCTTGCAGGCCCTGGATACGTTGGGCAGTGGATCGAAGGGCCCGTGCTGTCATCCGGTGTTCAAGGTCCTGGGTGGGGCGGTCGCGGAGCTGGGCGCAGCGGGTGACCTGGGCTGGGCGCTTGAGTTTCCGCAGTTCGGCGCGGAGGTTTGTCCGGGGCGGAGACGATCAGGGCCTTGAGCTGGTTGATCACCGCAGTGGAGGAAAGGACTGCACCCTGGCGGGTGGCGAGAAGGACGCGCAGTGCCTCGCGTTCGCCGCGGAGTCGGGGCTGTATCAGATGCTCGGTGGCCAGGGCCTCCTTCGCGGCCTGGATGACGTCGGGCATGTCAGTCTTGCGTTCGCCGCGGTTGGCTGCCCGCTTGGGCTGGCAGACCTCGACGACCTGCTCGCCGGCCTGGTCAAGGAAGGAAGCGAGGCCGGCGCCGCCGATGCCTTCCAGGGTCCAGCAGCGGCGGCCGGGGATGTGCTGGCGGGCGAAGTCCAGCAGGCGCCGGTAACCGCGGGCGTTCGCAGGGGCATCAGTGCTGGCCAGGACAGCGCAGATGGGGCTGACGGCCGCTGCCGCGAGGGTGTCTCGGTGGGTATCGACGCCGATGAGGCCATCGACTTGTTCTGCCAGGATGGCCACGTGGTCGTTCTCCTTGCTGGGCGGACGGCTGTCGTCGGCGTCGGCCTGGATGGAGTCACCCCGTGGCGGAACTGTGATGAGTCACGCCGCAAGGCGGTCAAGCTGCTGATCAAGCCAACGGGTGGGCCAGGTCGACGCCGATGTCCGGCAGACATCTCGGGCGCACGGCAGCCCTTGACGGAGCGCCAGTTATGTTTCGAGTCATGCCGGATCATCGGCGTCGAGCCTGGCAGCAACCCATCCCGGGCCGCAGAAGAAGTCTCACAGTTATGTTTTTCGCGGTCCTGCAATGGAGCCGCTGGCCTCCGTGCCCGGTATGGCTGTGTCCCCTCTGTTGAACTGATGACCTAGGGGGTGGTGTCGCCGGGCTTGGGAGGTGCCGTCGGAGACGCTGATGAGAGACCCAGCCACCTGGCTTCGTTCATGTTCAGCAGCAGCGTTTGTCGATGATTTTCGGTTCTGGTCCAGGTTTTGTGAAGCGGTGACGCTCAGTGTTGGTGAACGCCTGATCACCGCCGTCCTCGTCGCGGTGGCGGCCGGGAAGCTCGCCCGGCTCGACGGCGCCAGCTACCCCGCCGCGATCTCTGATTCGGACCCGCACGGCCCCGGCTTCGGGATCGGGGTGAGGGAACTGGGATTCCTGGCCTCGATCGGTGCACTGCTGGAGAAACGACATGCCGGCCGGTGGCCGCTGAGCACCACAGTCCCGGCTCCCACTGCCTGCCGGGCATCACCGGGAACGCCGAGACCGGCTCCAGCTCCTCGAACGCGGCGATCACCGCCCCATCCACCCACTGCTGCCGCACGGCCTGCCCGCCGAAGGCGGCGAACGACACCTCGAACCCGGACCTCATCAGCGTGCTACTCGTCGGGTTGGCAAGGGCGTGGCTCTTTGGTGGGTTGGTCAGTTGATCGGATGTGTCTGTCCGCTTAAAACACGCTCTTGCGGCTCGGCGACCTGACGGGGCAATCGGGCTCCTGCAGCGCTCTGGAGATCTCCGGGCTTCCTCGGCCGAGCCCGTTCGTTTGTTGGTACTCCGTGCGGCCGCATGGAGTACCAACGCGACAGGACCTGACACGGTCCCGGTCCGGGGCTGCGGAGGTCGGGAGTGGAGGTAGTCGTTGAGATAGCTGCGCGCTGCTGCTTCGCTCGCGCCGAGGGCGGCCGCCACGTCTTTGAGCGGCACGTCGCCGGCGTCGAGTTCGTACGCGGCGTCCTGGCCGGTCTGGGCGACGACGTGTTTCAGGTCGGCGAGGGCCTTCAACGCGACCAGCGGCTCGCGGGCGGCCAGGAGCCCGTGGCCCCCGGCGGACGAAGACGCGTTACCCAGGGCATCGGCCTGCCACAGACCATGACACGTGTGCGAATTACGGGCTTGCATGCGAAGAATTCCACAGAACGGTTGTTACTCGGTCAACTGGTCCGGTCAGGTGATGCGTGACGGAGTGCGCCGCGTGGTGCGCCGGAGCGCATCATTCCGGATTGCGGTTGGTGGTGCGGGTGGGTGTAGCGGTCAGTGAATGTCAGGGTCACGCCTGGCTGGTATGTGTGTGGTGTGCAGGTGAGTGTGACGGAAATTTCCGGTTTCGGTAACCGGCTCCGGTGAGGGCTGTAGTCGGTCGTGTGTCGGGTCGAGAGTGGGGTCCTCGGCTCATCCGGGCCGGGAATCCGCACCGCCCTTACCGGCCTGCTTCGGCTGGTGGGGCGCTGTTCTTGAGGGAGCATCACCCATGTCGTCTGTTTCTTCCTCCGTCCGTCGTATCGCCGCCACCGTCCTGGCCGCCGGGGTCGTGGTCGGCGCGGCCGCGCTGCCGGCCGCCGCACAGGACCACGGCCAGCGTCAGCACCCCCGGGTGGAGATCAGCCGGGTCCAGGCAGACAGCCCCGGACGCGACGACCGTTCGAACCGCTCCCTGAACAACGAGTGGGTGGAGATCACCAACACCACCCGCGACGGCATCAACCTCCGCGGCTGGACCCTGCGCGACGCGGACGGCAACCGCTACCGCTTCGACAGCGTCCGCCTGGCCGGTCGTGCCACGATCCGCATCCACACCGGCAACGGCCGCGACACCCGCACCGACCTGTTCCAGAACAGCCGCGACTACATCTGGGGCAACCAGGCCGACACCGCGACGCTGCGCGATGACCGCGGGCGCACCGTCGACACCGAGTCCTGGGGCCGGCGCCACCACTGATTCTTGCGGGCCGGTAGCCGGGGGCCGCCTGGACGGCGGGCGGCCCCCGGCGCTCGGCCCGCACAGACGAGGAGCTGGCGACTGGCCGGCGCGCCCGTATATCGGGCAGGCGCTCGGCCCGGGGCCTGACCACAGGCCGCGGGGAGCGACACGGTGCTGACGGCCAGGCAGCATTGCCGGGTCGGTTTCCCTGCCTCGCCGACGAGTTTGTCTCCGGCTTGGACTGAGGCTCACAGGAGGCGTGAGCGCCGCGGCGTCTGCCCGCGGCCAGGGCCGGGCCCGGTCGGGCGTGTGGTGTCGGACCGGGGTGATCCGGGTGTCGCGTGTGAGGGAGCAGCGCTGGTGAAGGGGGTGATGGCGCGTAGGCGCCGCCGGGTGGGATGCAGTGTGCTGGCGGGGTCGGTGCTCGGCGTGGCCGGGTGGTGGGCGGGCTGGGCCGGGTACGGGACCGCGGGCACGGTGTTGGGGGTTACGGCTGGGGTGGCGGTGCTGGCCGGTGCCTGGCGTACGGGCGGCCATCACTTGTCGTGGGCCGAGGAACCGCCGTCGGACGTCGCCGCGCTGCCACCGGATGCCGCTGCGCTGCCGCCGGGGGAGGAGACGGACGGGGACCGGGAGCGGTAGCTGCCGCTGTTGTAGGCGGGCGGCGACGGGTCGGACCGGGTGGAGGAGTTGTCGGAGCCGCTGCGGCTGGTGGAGATGTCCGCCGGATCAGCTTTGAGCATGTTCAATTTTCCGGTGACAAAGGCGGTTGAGCAGGAGATCATGAACGGAGACTCTCTGGACTCTCCCTTTCTCCGAAGGAGCCCCGCCCCGGTGCGCCCTGCTCGTATGACGGTCCTGCTCGCCGCAGGCCTCGCCACCCTCCTCGGCCTACCGGCGGGCAGCGCAGCCGCCGACCCCCCGAACTACCTGTACGTGAACAACACCGCCAACTCAGGTTGCAGCGACACGGGAACGGGAACGCAGGACGTCCCGTACTGCTCGATATCGGCGGCAGCCAAGGTGGTCCAGCCGGGACAGACCGTGCGGATTGCTCCGGGCCTCTCCTACAACGAGGCCGTCACGATCAACCGCTCCGGAGACCCGGGCAAACCGATCACCTTCAGCGTCGAAACGCGTGAGGGCGCACCCGGGTGGATGGATCTGAACCGGCCCCTGGCCATCAGCGGAGCCTCCCACCTCGTGCTCCGCGGGTGGGGTACGAAGAAGGGCGTCAAGGTCAGCCGTTCCGACGACGTCCTACTCGAGCGGCTCTCCGGTGGTGACACCGAGGGCTCCCTCGTGGTCGGCGATCGGAGTACGGACGTGCGGGTCATCCGAAGCGGCCTGTCGCAGGCCCGGATCGAGGGCGGCTCCCAGCGCACCGTGCTCAGCCGCAACCTGTTCGGGTTCGGCGCCGTATCTGGCCCGGCGATCACCGTCGTGGATGCTCCGGGCACCGTCGTCACCAACAACACCGTCATCGGGGAGTGCGGGCCGATCGTCTCCGTGGCCGGCGGTTCGACCGGTTCCGCCCTCTTCAACAACGTGCTCGAGAGTGTGGTCGTCAGCGGGTGCAGGGCCCCCAAGGAGCCACAGGGCGGCATTTCCGTGTCGCAGACCGCGGCGGAGGACACCCGGGCGGACTACAACCTGATCACCGGTACGCCCGGGCGCACGATGATCCCCTACAACTGGTCCGGCACGGGATACCCGACGCTGGCTGAGTACCAGGCCGCCACCGGCCAGGGCGCTCACGACATCGTGACCCCGTCGCGCGACGGCGTCGGTCTGATCGAAGGTTCGCCCACCATCGACTCAGCTGACGCGACGGCGCCCGGCGCGCTGCCCACCGACCGGTACGGGCAACCGGCCGAGGACGACGCGCGCGTTCCCAACACGGGCAGGGACGGCGGCTATCTCGACCGAGGCGCTTACGAGTTCGGGGACGTCCTGAGCGCCCTGGAGCCGATGGAGCTGGACCAGACCTGGGCGCCGGCGGGCACACAGGTGACGGTGAAGGCGGCGACGAACAGCCGCTGGCCCACAGCGCTCGTCTACACCGTGGACTTCGGCGACGGAACGGCCCCCGTGACCACACGGCAGGGTGCCGCCGACCGAATGACAGCCGCCCACGTCTACACCTCGCCGTGCGAATGCGTGGTCAAGGTGACAGCGGTCAACGGCATCGGGACGAGGGTCTCGGCTTCCCGGCCGACGCGGGTGGGACCGGCCGGACCGCTGACCGCCGCCTTCACCGCCACGCCCGTCCTGCTGCCCTCGGACGCCCCGGCGGCCGACATCGCCCCGTTCACCTTCTCCGTCGACCCGTCAACCACCGCGGCGCCGTGGCAGGTATCGGGCGTGGACGTGGACTTCGGCGACGGCGCCTCCCAGCACATCGACGACCTCCACCCGGTCCGGCACACGTACCGCACGTCCGGTGACTACGAGGTGGGCGTCACCGTCACGGACGTCAAAGGCGCCAGGTCCACCTCCCGCCGGAGCGTGAAGGTCGACTACGCGCCGTCCGGTTACGTGGCCGTCGAGCCCTTCCGCCTCCTGGACACCCGCACCGCCCACACCCAGCTCCGGGGCGGCGAGCCCCTGGCCGTGCAACTGCCGGCGGGCACCGCCGTACCGGGGCACGAGCTGTCGTCGGGGATGACTGCGGCCGTACTGAACGTGACCGTCACCGACTCCACCGAGGAAGCCCACCTCACCGTGTGGCCGGCGGGTCAGCCTCGCCCGGCAAGCTCGAACGTGAACGTCGTCGCGGGCGGCACCTCAGCCAATACGGTCACCGTCCCCGTCGGTACCGAGGGCAGGGTACTGGCGCAACTCAACTCCGGCAGCGCCTCGCTCGTCATGGACTTCGTCGGCTACTACCAGCCCAACGCCGGTGAAGGCTTCACCCCCTTGACACCGACCCGCCTCCGGGACACCCGCGCCACCGGTGTTCCCCTTGCCGAAAGCATCTTCTTCACCGTCAAAGTCGCGGGTCTCGCCGGCATCCCGGCCGACGCCACCGCCGTCGCGCTCAACCTGACCAGCACGGGCGCCACCAGCAACTCTCACATCGCCGTCTACCCGGACCCGGCGCATCGAGCCGCCACCTCGAACCTCAACCCGGAGCCGGGCAAGGACAAGTCAAACCAGGTGATCGTCCCCGTGGGTCCGCAGGGCATCGTCGCGCTCCACATCAACACCGGATCCACCCATGTGATCCTCGACGCGGTCGGCTACTACGGCAAGGACGGCAAGGCCCTCTTCACGCCGACCCTTCCGCGCCGCCTGGCCGACACCCGCAGCACCGGCAAGGTGGCCCCCGGTACCGCCACCACAGTCTCCGGCCTGCCGGCGGACGCCGTAGGCGCGGTCCTCAACGTCACCGCAACCGATGCCACGGCCCCGACCTTCCTGACCGCGTACGGATACGGCGCCACGCGTCCCGAGGCGAGCAGTCTCAACACCCGCCCCGGCGCGACCGTGCCGAACCACGTCACCACCCCGGTCGGCGAGGGCGGCCGCGTCAGTATCTGGAACAGTCATGGCGGCTCCACCCATGTGATCACCGACGTGCTCGGCTACTTCACCAAGAGGTGAGCACGCCCAGGATCCGAGCGTCGGACCGGTCGGACAAACGGGTGTCGATCGCTGGCGTCTGAAGCGGGTAGCGGTTCACGGGGTCGGCCCACGAGCCGCTGAGGCTCCGGTCAGGGCAACGTGTGCCCTGACCGGCCGCAGCGGCCCTGTGATCGCAGCCCTCGCCTCCGCGACGCGGAGAAGGCCCCCCGCCCCACTTCCGCACCGGGGAGTTCTTCCGGGTGGTCGGCGTGCAGGAAGCCGATCTCGAGAGCGGCGCAGGCGGCGGTCAGCTGCTTGGCCAGCTGCTGGTCCGGCCTGCTGCCGCGGTCTTCGGGCAGGTGTACCGGTCGCCAGGTCATCTCGTGCAGGAGACTGCTCGGGTCGAGCGGGGTGAGGGAGACCGCGGCGTCCAGGAGCGTGGCTCAGGACACGGCACCGCCAAGCCGCGGCCGAGCGTCATCCGGGCCGTCATCTCCTCGTCACCGCGGTGGAGTTCCGCGGCCTGGCAGTCGAGGCCGATGCCGTCGGTCCCAAGACCGGACAGCAGCTCCTCGACCGGTGTGCTGACCGGGGTATGCCTCTCAGCCGGTCGGGGTGGGGGTGCTGGTCACGTGGATGTCCACGTTGATGACGGCGTCGGCGATGGCCTGCCGTACCGCGGCGACCACGGTGTCGGTGTCGACACCGTGTTGCTGGCCGAGTTGGGCGGCGAGTGCGGTCACTGCTGCCTGTGTCGCGGCGATTTGTCGTGCGACGGCGTCGGTCTGGTTGTTGTGGACCTTGTCCATCCAGGCCATGACCGCGCCCATGTCGACGGGGAGGCCGGTGGCGGCGTTGGTTTCGGTGTGACGCCAGACGGCGGTCGCGACGGCGTCGAGGTCGGCCTGGGACAGGGGCATGTCGTCCTCCGGGGATCCGAGAGCCCAGGTGCGAAGATCCTGGCGGCTGGGCAGGGGGCAGTAGTCCTTGTCGACGGGGTTGTCGTCGTACTGGTGGAACATCCATCCGGCCTTGATCCCGGGGTCGTCCGCGCGGCGGCCCGCGGTGGCGATCCACAGGAAGTCGCCGCAGTAGCTGGTCGTGTCGACGTTCTTCCAGTAGTCGGCGTTGCAGTACATGCCGACCCGGTGACCCGGCATTCGACCCTTCACGTAGCGGAGCCAGTCCTCCTTGTAGGCCCGTTGGCGGGCCTTGGAGACACCGGCGTTGGCGTTGTCGTAGCCCTCCCAGTCGAGGACCAGGATGTCGCCGGGCTGCCAGGCCGCCTGGTCGAGGAAGAAGTCGGCTTCGCGCTCCGGGTCGTTTGCCATGTGGGGGTAGTGGTAGGCGCCCCAGACCAGGCCGTGGCGTTTGGCGTGGTCGCGCTGGCGGACCCACCTCGGATTCGTGTAGCCGAGGCCCTCCGTGATCTTCGTGAAGACGAAGTCGAGTCCGGCGAGGCTCGGTTCGTCGCTCTGGTAGGACGCCCAGTCCTGTCCGTAGATGCCCATGAGGCGTTGCCCTTCTTGCCGCGGATGGCTCGCCGGCCCCGGCCCGGCAGCCGGTGCTTCAGCGCAGGCCGGGTATTCCAGGTCGGGGAGGGTGACGCCGCCGCCTCGGGCGAGGGGCCAGGACTGGTCGGCGGCGGTGAGGTATGCGGAACGATCGGTGCCACAAGAGGTTCCCCAGCGGCTCGTCGGCCGATACGTGCCTGAGTCGAAGAATCGATTCCGCTTGATGAACCGGCGCTCGGTGGCCGCCGACGTCCCCGGGGCCGGCCCGCCACGGGCCGCCCGGCGCCGGCCTGTTCGACGACCCGGCCCAGGTTCCCTCCCGCACCCTTCGCGTCGAGGGGAGCTCCGGGCCGACGGCCGGAGGGAACCGGACATGTTCGGAACACCCTTGCGGTGGCATGGCCACGTCAATTCATTCATGACATTCTGAGCGGCCCCTCAGGCTGCGTCCGACAGGCGTCGCCGTGTATGCCCCGGAGGCATGTGTCCATGTCCGCATCGCGAAGAAGTGATTCACCACCAGGAAGAACCGCGTTGAACGGCCTCCTCGTCCTGGCAGCGACGCTCGCCATGATGTGGCTGCCCGCCGCCGTGCAGGCGCGTGCCTACGGCCTCGCTGCGGCGGAACAGGTCCGCCTCGACTCGTGGATGGGGGACCTGGCCCCGCGCCTCGCCGATACTCCGCTCAACCGGATTGCGATGCCCGGCAGTCACGACGCCGGGTCCTGGAGCATCACCGCGCGGTCGGGGCAATGCCGTACCGGCTACATCTACGACCTGGCCAGGACCTTCCCGCAGTTGGCCGCGAGCGTCTCCAGGACCCAGCGCGTGTCCATCGCCGAGCAGCTCGCGAACGGGTCCCGCTACGTCGACCTGCGCTTGTGCAAGCAGGACGGCCAGTGGTTCACGTACCACGGAGCCCCGCTCGGTGCCCCGTTCTTCGAACCGGACGGGGAAGCCGAGCAGATCGGCCGGTGGATCACGGCGCACCCTGCGGAGATCGTCGTCGTCGGCCTGTCCGTTTCCGCCCCCGCGGCGGAACTGCCCGCGGCCACCACGGAGGCGTACGACCGCTTCGCTGCCGCCGCCGGCACGGCGAGGATCGCCTCCCAGCAGCAGTTCTCCCCGACGTCGACCTACGGCAGCCTCGTCGCCGCGGGCAAGAACGTGATCCTGCTGGACGACTCGGGACTGGCCGACCGGGCGCTGGCCTGGAATGCCACCGCCACCTCCTCCGGCCGCGGCAGCTACCCCGCCGACAGCCCGCCGGTCGGCAACTACCTCAGAGACTTCGCCGACCCCCGGGCTCTGTTCGCGGAGACCATCGCACGCGACCGGGCAGCGTTGGCCAGGAACCCGGGGGAGGACGCCGGGAAGTTCTTCGTCTTGGCCGGAATCGTCCAGCCGGACACCCTCCTCGGCCTGGCAGGCCTACAGCAGAGCTTCACGGCGCTGCCCGACTCGATGACGTGCGCCTCGGGTTCCTTCTACGACCCCCGCAACGCAGGGGAGTGCTGGAGCTGTCCGGCCGAATACGTAAGGAACGTCACCCCCGTCACCCAAGGCGACGCCTGCTGGCTGCCCAGCCGCGCGGTCAGTACCTCCGCGACATACGTGCGCAACGAAGCCTGGGCGTGGAACTGCCCCTCCGGTACCTTCTGGGACCCCCGCATGGACTCCTTCCCCTGGCAGGGGCAGTGCTGGTCCTGCCCGCCCGATTACCTGCGCAACGTCACTCCCGTCACCAGTGCGAACGCTTGCTGGCGCATGACCCCCATCCGCCAGGCCCCGGCGTCCTTCCGCGGTCCTTCCGGGATCACCCGAACGTTCCTCCTGGACCGTGCGGCCTCCTACAACGCGCTCCTGCATCAGCAGCTCATCGGCCCCTGGAACGTACCTGACCTGCGAAAGAACCTGAACATAGTCGCCGTGGACGACGTCACCGGAGCACCGGACGGCCTTCAGCCCGCAGACCTGGCCCGCGCGATCATCGCCTACAACACGGCATGACACCTGCCCAGGTGCCCCTGGACGGCTTCCGCGGGGAACGCCCGGGGGCACCGGCCGCCGCCGGAGGCGACCACGCGGCGCCGTGAGCAGCGCGCGTGGGTGACCGCGGGACGAGGCACCGGCGCGGCCGAAATGCCCATGAAGACGGCCGCGGCCGACAACGCCGCGACGGCCGTCCGCTACATCCATGGCGCATCGAGCCTGTCGCGGCGGCCGCAGCCGCAGGCTCCGGAGAGGAACGCCGGCGAGGTGGAGAGCAACACGATGCGGGCACGCACACTCTGCGCGACCAGCGCCGCGGCACTGCTGCTCGCACTGTCCCCGGTGTCCCCGGTCACACCCGCCGCCGGGGCCCAGCCGGCAGCGCACGGGGCGGCACACACATCCCCCGCACTTCAGAACATCTCCTCGCGAGGATGATCAGCTACAACAACTTGCAGCATCGCTCCTGGGCCACGGTCCCTTCGGCCTGGTGGCTGGATCCGCGCCCAAGGGTCTGCTATTCACTGGCTGATGATCCTGTGATGGGCCCGAGATCATGGCTTTGACCAGAACCGCCAGGATGGCAGCGAACCACGTCCGCCGGTTCGGGCCGGGTCTCGGGTTCGTTGAAGCAGCACTCCGGGCCGTGCTTGGGTGAATGTCCCGCATGGTGCCATGGCTGCGGAGTTTCAGAAGGGGGCAGTCCAGCCGCTGTCGGACGTCCAGGTCAGGTAGCGGGCTTCCCCGCCGTCGCGGTCGGGGTCGACCTGCCACAGCGCCTCGCACGCCTCCGGCGGGAGGGCGGCAGGGATCTCCACCGTCACCTCCGTTTCGGGATCCTCCACGACCAGCGTGATCTCACGGTCTGCGCGTGTGAGGCGCAGCTGCTGGAGCCATCCGTGGAGTCGTCGGCCAGCGGTGGCGGCGGACTCGACACTTGCCTCGGCCGCCATTTCGCCGAGCTTCGACACATATCCGTCCCCGAACTTGACCAGCAGGTAGGTCAGCGGGATCCCGATGGACAGGCTCCACGACGACACGTCCCTGCGCTGGTTTCCGTGCACCGACACCTCGGCGTCGAGGCCGAGATCAGCGAAGAGGGAACGGAGCGCCGTTCGGTCGGTCTCGGTGACCGGGGTCTCGGTCCTGACCTCAAGGATGCTCACGCCGTCAGTGCCCTTCGTCGGATTCATGGGTGGCTTTCATGAGTGCTGTTCGGCAGCTCGGTGACCATCAGTCCGGCCCAGTCGACCGGGCTTGCCCGGGGGAGCGACCGGTAGACGGATTTCACCGCGTTGTTGATACGCGCGGTGAATCGGCCGGACGGGGCGATGTCGCCGTACACGGACTTGAGGATCTTCGCCGTCGATTCGTCGGGAAGGTCCCACGCCCCGGCGGCGAGCGCGGAACAGCCGGTCGCCAGCGCGGTGGCGATCAATCCGGTCGGGTCGGAACCCGCGTCGGAACCGGAACTGCAGGCAGCGGCGACGAAGAACGGCGGGAGCGGGAGCCCGAGCAGGTCCGCGCAGACCAGAGGGCGCCCACCCGCGAACTGGAACTTGTACGCGAGCCCCTCTCCGCTGCCGTGGGTGGAGAGCACGAGAACGTCGGGCGAGGTCTGCTCCAGGGCCGGGGCCAGTTCCTCCGCCCGGTGGATCAGGGTGAGCTCCACCGCCCCGGCGGCCGCGAGATCGCTGAGTGCCTCCAATTCCTGCATGCTGCCCGGCAGTTCCGGGTTGAAGTAGGCGACGACGCGGGTCGTGGCAGCCGGATCGCGCGGAGCGGAGACCGCCCTCCTGTGCAGGAGCAGACGGAGCAGCGGAAGCCGGTTCACCGCGGCGTGGTCGGCCACGACGGTGCCGGCCGAGAGGGGAAGCGCCGCGACCGGCAGCGCCCGGAGGGTGTGGTCGGCGACGACGTTCAGCTCGCGCACCGAGGTGTTCGTCAGCAGCCAGTCGCGCAGCGGGACGGGGATCAGCTGCGCGGCGACCCCGTCGCGGATCTGATCCCAGCGGGAACTGAACCTTCTGTCGTTGGACATGACCGAGTGCAGGATGCGGGTCTTCTTGACGGAGAGCTCGAAGCGACGAACGCCCGGAGCGGACCCGGGAATCGACCAGGTGACGACTCCGGACAGGCCCTCCGAGTCGTCGTCGGTGGCAGTGACCGACAGGATCGCGGCGGTACCCGAAGCGGCGACGAGGGCCTCGGCGTCCAACGGGACGGGCACGTAGAGGCGGGAGAACTCGCCGGACACCATCTGGCCCAGCTCGGCCTGCAGTTCCCCGAGGCGCTTCTCCCAGTAGGACAGAGGAGGCCCGAACGATCCTGTCTCCGCGGTGGACGAGGCCGGTCGCTCGACGCACAGGACGCGCAGCCGGTCGATCTGGGCGAGGAGTTCGGAGAGTTGGGGGTCGAGAGTGCCGGAGGTCTGTCTCAGCAGTGCGGCGAGGGTGTCCTCCCGCGCCGCCTCGGAGGCTTCCAGTGCCGCCTGCCCGGCCTGACGGACCCCCTGCCCGGCCGCGATCACCGCCATGTCGAGGAAGCGCTGGTGGTAGTTCTTCTGGGCGGACAGCAGGCGCTGCCGGTGGCCCGTCGTGCCGGTCCGCCCACTGGCGAGAACGAGGTGACGGACCGCGTCGCGGATCAGTGCCACGGCTTCCTCGTGACGGCCCAGAGCGCTGCAGACCTCCGCGTCGAGTGCCAGCAGCTCCAGCCGGGCCATCGGCGCGTCCACTCCCCGTACTCCGTCCAGGCCGGCCCGTACCGCCTGCCGGGCGGCCTCGAACCGTCCGCTCGAAAAGAGGGCTGTGCCCAGGACCGCCTGGGCGTCCGCCGTGATCACGGGATCGGCGGACGCCAGGTCCGCCGCGGCCCGCGCGCACTCGGCGGCGCGTTCGGCGCGCCCCGACACCAGGTGGGCGCGGCCCAGCATGCCGAGGGCCTCCGCCCTGGCCGTGGCGGCCTCCGGGACCCTCGCGGCCAACTCGCAAGCCTGTTCGAGGTTGTCGATCGCCTCGTCCACCGATCCGGCGAGCGCCTGGCCCTTGGCGTACTCCGTGGCCGCCCGCAGGACCAACGTCATGATCGCGATGGGGTGGGTGCTGCTGAAATCCGTCTCCGGGAAGTAGCGGAAGAACGCTTCCAGGCAGTCATGTGCGTCGTCGTACTCGTCGAGGAGCAGTTGAATGGAGGCGCGGGCGACGAGGGCGCCGAGGAGCACCGGGCCGTCCTTACGGCGCCGCGAAGAATCGATGACGTCGGCGCATGTCGCCAAGGCCTTGCTGACGTCGCCTCGCCAGTGTTCCAGAGTGGCCAGGTTGAGCCGGGACTGGTCGATGCGGTGGTACGCCTGATCGGCGAACAGGCCGCCGAGGCCGCTGATCAGCTCGGACACCGCGCTGATGGCCTCGGAGTACGCGCGTGCGGCCTCGTCCACCAGTTGTTCGGAGACCAGGCCCGAGGCCTCCACCATGCGAGCTTCCCACGTGATCAGGGCACGTTCTTCCGAGCCGATACGCGGTAACTCGCTCAGCGCGCGGTCCAGCGGCTCACGCCACCCGGGGTTCCGCAGCGCCTGGCAGGCCCTGGCCTGCAACGTCCACGCGAGCGCGGCACGGTTGGCGCGACCGACGGAGCTCGCCAGTTCCGCCGCCTCCCCGGCGACCTCGCCCGCACGCTCGTACTGCTGGCCGTCATAGAGCGCGGAGGCGTGGGAGATGGCCCGATGCAGGGTGCGGGCAGTGGTCATCCGCTTGATCAGTGACACGATCCCCCCGTTGCGCCCTCTTGCGAACTGGACCGAATCTACTGCAGCTTGTGGGGCTCTCGCTGACAAATCACCCACAACCTCGACTGCCTCGACCACACGGCGGCGACCTCGCGCAACGCACCGCGGGCCGCCGCCACGTAACTCGACCAGCCGTCCGCGTGGTCGGGGGCTGATCATCTGACGGCCTCGAACGGTGCCCCGAACGTGATCGCCCGCACGGGGAATGCCGGGACCTGAACACGGCCTTCGCCTGATCCTGTGCCCCGACCAAAGAGGCACTTGACCAGCCATGACCCGCACAACGACACCGCCGTGACCGTCTGGCTCGGTGCGCTTCGACGCCCCGCAGGCCAGGTAGGTTCGCTCGCCCGCTCCACTGCAGAGCCACTGCTGCCGACGGCCATCTGACGCGGGCGCCGCAGGCACCGACAGCATCGCGCGCAGCACCTACGCGTCGTGCTGGCTGAGGGGCCTGGCCATGCTGAGACAGGGCCAGGCCCCGGGCTTTCCGTCTGGCTGCGTCACTGCTCGCCGGTGTCCGTAGTCCACACTGCCGGTCCGCCGCCGCGCCACTCGATGAGCAGCTCGTCGTTCGGGCGGACATCGTCTGGGTCCAGGCTGCACGGCGCAGGAATTCTGGTAGGTCACAGAGGCTGGTGGCGCGGCCGAGGATCTCCCCGTCGGCGCGGACGCGGCGCCCGCCCTGGGCGTCCGTGGGGTAGATGATGATGCACAGGTCAGGGGTCTTCCTTCACCGTGCCCCTGGCCATTCACTCCGGCATCCCGAGGGCTGTGTCGAGCCGGAAGTCCGGGCAGGCGGGTATCCGCTCGGCCAATGCCCGGCGCGCCTGCCCGGTGCTGATGGGAGTGCAGCGCTTTCGGCTGTCCCAGCAGTCCCCGGCATGGATGCTGACCGGCAGTCGGCCCGCCCCGATGCCGCGCTGGATCAGCCGCGCGGGCGGCTCGGCCGGTGGCCTGCGCTGCGAGCCGAGGGCCTCGCGTTCTTCTGCCGCGTTCAGCCCTCGCTCGGCGCGGACGAGCTTGCCGCTTAGGTGCGTCACCCCGGTCCGCAGGCGCGGCAGGCCAGGCGGGAGCTCGGACACCTCTCAGCCCCCGCACTGCGCCTGCGGACAGATAGCGCAGGCAGAGCGCCGCCAGCGCCATGCCTCGGGGGGAGGCCAGGAGTTCGGGCGGAGCGGGGGTCTCCGCCAGCTCCAGCAGGCGCCCGCCCCAGTGGGCCCACGGCAGGCCCGCGGCGTCCAGCGCCCCCGTGTCCACACCTCCGGCAACCCCCGCGACCCCCAGAAGGGGCTGCTCGTTGTCGGCCCCCCGCAACCCGCTCTCGGCGAACTGGACGATGGACGCCCATGTACCCGTCGTTCCGTAGGCCCTCAGACCTTCCCGTACGACGAGGTCGCTTTCGCCGAGCACATTCACGGGGGACCCCGCCAGGAGGATGATCGCATCATGCCAGCGCTTCCACGCGAGGTAGGAGACGACGCGCACCCCGTCGCCGTCCAGCGCGTGGTCACCGGTGAAGGAGTACAGGCCGTGGGCCCAGACGGTGTGGTCCCGGTAGTAACCGGACGTGCCCAGCACGCCGACCTCCGGCAGCGGCTCGCTCATCTCCCGCTTCTCCAGCCTGCGCCGTACCTTGTTCGCGCGCCGGTGGAGCTCGGTCTGCGCCCTGGGGGCCGGGGCGAGCTCGACCCCGCCGAATCCGGGGATCTCGGCGCTCACCCTCCCGGTGACGGGCAGTCTGCGGAACAACGCCTCCTCGAGACCGTCGATCTTGGTCCTGGAGATGTACGCGTACTGCCGGATCGTCACACTTCCCCCTCGTCCGCACTCTGCCCCAGCCGCCTGCGCAGAGACTCCGCCAGTGCCGGACGGCCCGACTCGTCATCGGGCCGCAGCAGCGCCGCCGTCACCGGGGGGTCGAACCGCGGGACCCCCGCAGCCAGTTCCCGCACCCGTGCCGACGCCTCCTCGATCCGATCCTGGTAGGCGGCGATTCCCCGTACCGCGAACCAGTTCCCCGGGACATAGTCCTCCACCGTTTCCTCCGGATCCCTGGCCACGTCCATGAGCCCCCTGGCTCGTACGCCGCCGTCCCGTACGGGTCGCAGACGCAGAGCTACCCCTGCACGCAGACGGGGGGCAAAGCTCAGACCGAAGGGGACGACGCCAAAGCCGAGTACGACAAGGGCTTCCAGTTCGCCTTCCAGTAGATCAAGGCGAGCTGCCAGGCCACCCAACCCAGGACCACCGGGGAGGTCGACCCGAACTGGCAGAAGGGCTACGACAAGGGTGCCGAACTGGCGGCCAACACCTTCTGCAAGGGCCAAAGCGGCAACCCCAAGGCCGGCAATTGAGCGCCGACGGGATTGGAGCACCAGGGCTTCACCTCCCGCCAGGAGCTGGAGGGCCTGATGGCTGTGATGGCCCCTGAACCCATACCGGGAATCAGGCTGCGACGAGCTCCTGCTCGCGGTCCGACCTTTTGACCTTGGGCTTCTTGTTCGGCAGTGAGAGCCGGAAGACCTTGTGCCAGGCGGAGAACACCTGCTTGGGGAGCGGCCCGGTGACGTACTCCAGCTCATACTTTTCGAACAGCTCGCGCACCTTCACCGCGACCTCGGCGTACCGGTTGCTCGGCAGGTCCGGGAACAGGTGGTGCTCGATCTGGTGCGACAGGTTGCCGGTCATGAAGTGCATGGCCCTGCTGCCGCTGATGTTCGCCGAGCCCATCATCTGGCGCAGGTACCACTGGCCGCGCGTTTCATCCTTGATCGACCGGCGCTCGAAGACCTGTACGCCCTCGGGGAAGTGCCCGCACATGATCACCGAGTGGGACCAGATGTTGCGGACCAGGTTCGCGGTGAACGTAGCGGCGAGCGTGGGCAGGAACGACGGGCCCGACAGCAGCGGGTGGATCACGTAGTCCTTGAGCACCTGCTTGCGGATCTTGCGGCCCACGGCCCTGGCCCGCGCGCGGAACTCCGGGTCCTTGCGGCGGCGCTTGTGCAGGTTCTTGCCGAGCTCCAGGTCGTATGCTGCGATGCCGTACTCGAAGAAGCAGGCGTTGATGAAGTTCCACAGCGGCTGGCCGAGGTGGAACGGGTGCCACTTCTGGTCCTCGTCGACGCGCATGATGCCGTAGCCGAGGTCGTTGTCCTTGCCGATCACGTTGGTGTAGGTGTGGTGCAGCTCGTTGTGCGAGTGCTTCCACTGCTCGGACGGCGAGACGTGGTCCCACTCCCAGGTGGTGGAGTGGATCTTCGGGTCCCGCATCCAGTCCCACTGGCCGTGCAGGATGTTGTGGCCGATCTCCATGTTGTCCATGATCTTCGCCACGGACAGCCCGGCGGTGCCGAGCAGCCACGCGGGCGGGAAGATCGAGAACAGCAGCACGCCCCTGCTGACCAGCTCGAGCTTGCGCTGCGCCGAGATGACCTTGCGGATGTAGGCGGCGTCCTTCTCGCCGCGTCCGGCGATCACCTCCTCGCGGATCGCGTCCAGCTCGCGGCCAAGCTCCTCGATCTGCTCCGCGGTCAGGTGGGCGGTGGGGTCGATGGCGGTCAAGGTGCTCCTACCGTTCGATGTCGCAGGGGCCCGCCGCGGCGGACACGCAGGTCTGGATGAGGACGCCCGGCTCGGCCTCGGTGATTTCGCCGGTGCGCAGGTCTCGGACGGCGCCTGCCTTGAGCGGCGTGATGCAGCCGAAGCAGATGCCCATGCGGCACCCGGAGGGCATGAGCACGCCGGCCTCCTCGCCGATGTCCAGCAACGGGGTGGCGCCGTCCGCGTCGACGGTCTTGCCGGTGGCGCTGAACGTGACCTCGCCGCCATCGCCGGCGACGACGATGTTGGGGCGGAAGCGTTCGGTATGCAGGCGCTCTTGTACGCCGTGCTCGGTCCAGTGCTCTTCGGCGGCGTCGAGCAGGCCCGCGGGCCCGCAAGCCCAGGTCTCGCGCTCGGCCCAGTCGGGCACGAGTTCGTCGAGACGGGCGATGTCGAGCATGCCGTCCGTGTCGGTGTGCACCTCGGTGAGCCGCAGCTTCTTGTCCGCGACGAGGTCGTGCAGTTCCTTGCGGAAGATCACGTCTTGCGGCTGTGGCGCGCAGTGGACCATGACGACGTCGTCGATCTCGATGTCGCGCAGCATGCCCATCACGGGCGTGATGCCGCTGCCGGCCGTCAAGTAGAGCACCTTGGCGGGCTTGGCCTGCGGCAGCACGAAGTCACCGGTCGGATGGTCGAGTCGGACCAGCGTGCCCGGTTTCGCCCTGCGGACCAGGTGGTTGCTGACCTTGCCGTCCGGGATCGCCTTCACGGTGATCGTGACGCGGCCGTCCTGGCGGTTTGTCGGCGAGGTGAGGGAGTAGGCACGCCACAGGCGCACCCCGTCGACGTCGACCCCGATCCGCACGTACTGACCGGCCGTGTGGCCGCGCCAGCCTCGCCCCGGCCTGATCACGATCGTGGCGGCGTCACCCGTCTCGGGGTGCACGGCCTCGATGCGCCCACGCAGGTCGGCGCCCGCACGCAGCGGGCTGACCAGGTCGAGGTAGTCCGACGGCAGCAGCGGCGTCGTGACCATCTCCAGCAGTTTCCACGCCCTGCTGCGGAGGGCTGCACTCGTCATGACTCCAGCTTGCTGCGCCTCAAGGCGTAAAGTCCTGACCGCAGGACGTAAATCTGATCGGCAGAATTGTTCGCAGGGAATGAAACCGTGAGCCATGCAATCCGGAGGGCCAGCGAACTGGCCCTGGATGAGACGACGGTCACAGCGCTTCGGGCGGCGCTGAAGACCACCGCCGACGAGGTCGTCCAGGCGATCATCGACGAGGTCCCTCCCTACGCCAACGCGCTTTCGGGCCGCATGGGCGCCACCATCCGCCGAGCCGTCCGCACCGCCCTGGGGCACTACCTGGATCTCGCGAGCGGGACCGCCGCAGGCGGCGACGGCGATGACGCGGCTTACGAGCTGGGCCGCGGCGAAGTGCGCGACGGCCGTTCGATGGACGCCCTGCTCAGCGCCTACCGCGTCGGCGCCCGCGTGGCCTGGCGATGCCTGGCAGCGGGCGCTGTACCCGCAGGTCTGCCCGCCGCCGAGGTCGCCAAGTTCGCCGAGCTGACCTTCGCCTACATCGACGAGCTCTCCGCCGCGAGCGCCGCGGGCCACGCCGACGAACTGGCCGCCCGGGGCAGGGCCCACGAGCGCCACCTGGAACACCTGGCCCGCGACCTCCTCGCCGGCGCGAGCTCGGACGTGCTGCTGGCCTCTGTTCAACGTGCCGGGTGGCAGCCGCCGACTTTGCTGACCGCGGTCCTGCTGCCCGCCGCCCAGGCCCGGCCTGCCTACCGCACGCTCGACCCGAGCACCCTCGTCCTAGACGATCTGCCGGACGCCACCGGTGTGCTGCTCGTCCCCGATGCCGACCGGCCACACCTCTTGCGGCAGTTGACCGACCGCATCGCCGTGGTCGGCCCGGCCCGGCCATGGACCCGTGCGTCCGCCTCGTACGCACGCGCCGTACGCGCGCGCTCCCTCTCCTCCGATATTCGCGACACCGAGGACCACCTGCCCGAGCTGGTGCTGAGCGCTGACGCGGACGCGTTCGCAGACCTGCGTGCCCGAGCCCTCGCACCCTTGCGGGCCTTGCCTGTCGCGACGGCACGGCGGCTGGAGGAGACGTTGCGGGCGTGGCTGCTGCACCAGGGCAGGCGGGACGAGGTGGCGGCGGCGTTGTTCGTCCATCCCCAGACGGTCCGGTACCGGATGTCGCAGCTGCGGGGGCTGTTTCCGGATCTCGCATCGCCACAGCGGGTCCTTGAACTGACGCTGGCGGTCGGTCTTCGGGTCAGCTGACGCGTACCTCGATTTCTCCCTGCCCGCGTCCACGAGCAGTCCGGGAATCGTGCCTCGTCCTCAGTGCCATCAGCTGCCTCATGCGGCCCGGGGAGCTGTATCGGCCAGCTGAGACCGGGTTGATGTGAAGAGCAGCAAAGGCCTCGGGAAGCCGGGCTTTGCAGGCGAGTTCCAAGTTCTGGCACAGATCTTGGGGACCGGTCGCAGAGGGTGACAGTGTCGTTCGATTGAAGGGGTGATCACGAGCCCGGCCGTCCGGCTCGAACACTCACCTCGTAGCCTCCGCCTATGACTGCTGATCCGTTCCAGTGCCGCTGCGTCCTCTGCCATGACTACGGTGACCGGGACGAAGCGGACGGCATGGATCTGACGATCATCGAGAACGTGCAGTGGCACGGATGGCACGTCGTGATGGTTCCCGAGGACGACATCGGTCCTGGATTCGCCTACACGATCGGCCTCGCGCACACTCACAGCGGACCTGAGCTCGCCATGTTCGGACTCGATATCCACGTCATGCACCGCATTCTCAACAGGCTCGGAGAGAAGTCCGCCGCGGGCGCAGTACTGGCTGACGGCCAGAGACATCCTGACGTTGTCGACAGTCACCAAGTCGCGCTCAGGCAGGTCGATCTGCGCTGGTACCGGACCTTCTTCGGACAGGCCATCGGGTTCTACCGACGACCTCCTTTCCCTGTGCTGCAAGTTGCGTGGCCCGATGCGCATGACCGATTTCACTGGGACGAACAGGCTGAGGTCAAGCATCGGGGGTCACAGCCTCAGTTGTGGCTGCCACCGAGTGAGCACCCGGTCGGGATCTGGACGACCGAGCTCTGACCCCGTGCCGGTATGCGACGGAGCAACACCATCGCCAGAAGAGGCTACTGGAGCAAGATCATTTTGCGGAGCAGTTCAAATCCGGCTCGACCGTAGAGCTGCCGCTTGATCTTCTTGATGCGGTTCACGGCTTCCTCGATGCTGCCGGAGCTCCAGTCCAGGGTGAGCCCGGCTGTCACCGCGCCGAGATCCCGGAGCAGGTGAAGCGCGAAGCCAGTGAGGCCTGGCAACTGGCTGGCGTCGACTGCGTCGATCCAGGCAGGCAGCGTGGAGCCGAGGCGGCCGGTGAGTATCTCGCCGAAGTCGCGGAATGTCCGGCGGCCTTGTCCAGTTCGGGGCAGCAGGCCAGGACATCCTTGTTGAGCCGTGTGGTGAACCGTGCGTGTGGGGCGGCGAGCCGCGAGAACGGCTTGGCGAACGTCCGGCGCGGGCAGTCCGTCGCTCCGCAGATGAATCGCCGGACCGTCAGCCGGGACAAGAGCCCTGCTCAGCGAGTGGAAGGTCCTCCGGCTTGCGCTGGTCGTGGACTCGGTCCGAGAAGCGGCCGCAGTCCGGACACTCGGCGCCGGCCGCGCGGCCTCTTGCCACCACCTCGACCGTGCCGAACGCGGCCGTAACCGCCTCGACATCCACATCATCGATCCCCTCGAACACCAGCGAGTCCCAGAACGGTGCATCGGTCTGCATGACCAGCACCATCACCGCCCACAACCGACCGCAGCAGCGGCCAGCAGGCACCTGAGGGAGCGTCACTTCCAACTGTCGGACGACAAGGCGTACGCGGTCTCACGTGGACCCGACTCCTCGCAATCGAACATCGGGGTAACGCTCTGCGACGACTCCCCAAGATCTGTGCCAGAACCGAGTTGCGACGTCGTTTCGACACGAGGTTGAGAGTCGCAAGATCGCGCGAGTAGCCGATGTACGTGAGAACGGGAGGCACCCCTCGCTCATGCATCCCTGATCATGAAATGGCTGGCGCGCTGCATTTGTCGGGCCGTTCGTTGCACACGGTGCACGCCTGGCTTCGCTGTGCGGGGAGCGATGAGAGAAAGCGTGCATGAGCACGATCGACGCGGGCGCCGAGCGGAAGCCGGTAGCGGCTGGGTGTCGGGACTGATGCACGGTGTCGGTCGTCTATCGGTGGCTGCGGTTTCGATGTCGGTGGCTTGTCGGCGGGGTTCGGCAGCGTGTGAGAGGCGGCCGGCCGGAGCACACCGGGCGGCCCCGATCCTAAGGAGCCACCATGCACGTACCCGTCACGATCATCGGCGCAGGACTCGGCGGGCTCATCCTGGCCCGCGTCCTTCACGTCCACGGAATCCCGGTCACGGTCTACGAGGCGGAGTCCTCTCCGACGGTGCGAACGCAGGGCGGAATGCTCGACATCCACGATTACAACGGGCAGCTCGCCCTTAAGTCGGCTGGCCTGATGGACGAGTTCCACGCCATCGTCATGAAGGGCCGCCAGGCGCTGCGGGTCCTCGACCGGGACGGGACCGTCCTGCTCGACAAGGCCGACGACGGAACGGGCGGCCGCCCCGAGGTGCAGCGCGGCGATTTACGACGGATGCTGCTCGACTCGCTCCCGGCCGGCACCGTCCGGTGGGGCCACAAGGTCAGCAGCACCCGCGCACTCGGCAAGGGCCGCCACGAGGTGACGTTCGCCGACGGCAGCACCGTCGAAACCCGCCTGCTGGTCGGCGCGGACGGCGCATGGTCACGGGTCCGGCCGCTGCTCACCACCGCCACACCCGAGTACGCCGGCACGTCGTCCGTCGAGACGTACCTCTTCGATGCCGACAGCCGTCACCCTGCCGCCGCGCAGGCGGTCGGCGGCGGGATGCTGATGGCGCCCTCGCCGGGCAAGGAGATCTTCGCTCACCGGGAAAGCGGCGACACCCTACACACCTACGTGGTGCTGGCCAGGCCACAGGACTGGTTCGCCGCAATCGACTTCACCGATCCCGCCGCGGCCACCGCGCGCATCGCGCGGGAATTCGACGGCTGGGTACCGGAACTCACCGCCCTGATCACCGACGGCGACACCGCGCCGGTCTGGCGCCCCCAGTACGCCCTGCCCGCCGGGCACCGGTGGGACCGCGTGCCGGGGGTGACCCTGATCGGCGACGCCGCCCACCTCGCGCCCCCGAACGGGGACGGTGCCAACCTCGCCATGCTCGACGGTGCCGAACTCGGCCAGGCCCTTGCCGCGCACCCCGACGACATCGAGGCCGCGCTCACCGAGTACGAGCAGGCCATGTTCCCCCGCAGCGCCGACGCCGCCACTTTTGAAGGTGGCGCCGTTGTAGGGATCGACTCCGAGCACAACACGGCCCAGGGCCTGATCAACATGATCACCGAGAAGGACCAATGAGCCGCACAGGACCTGATCCGATGCTCTCCGTCCCGGCCTCGCCCAAGCCCACCTCTTAGCTGCCCGCCGCCACGTCGGCCAATGCCCGGATCTCGCCGGCGATGGTGTGCCAGACCGGTTCGGGCAGTTCGTGACCGACCTCCAGCAGCAGCAGCTTGCGGGCGTTGGGGATCCGGGACGCGATCGCTGTCGCGGCAGCGGGCTTGATCAGGGGGTCGTCCGCGCCGTGCAGGACCAGTGTCGGCCGCTGGATGCCGCTGATCGGCCCGCTGTGCCACTGGGCGCCGATCTGGCGGCTCTGCGCCTGCTGGTCGTGCACGCCCGCGTCGGCGGCGCGCTCGGCGGCTTCCCTTGCGGCGTGCTCGTCGAAGGTGCGGGCCGGCGAGGCGAGGAGCCGGGAGACCTCGACACTGGCGGCGATCGCGCCCTCCCGGGTATCGGGGAACTTCAGCTTGGCGAACTTCGCGAGGGTCCCCATCCGGATGAAGCGCATGGTCTTCAGGCCCGCGACATCGCCGGGAACCGCGGACATGGTCGTCACGGTCCGCACCCGGTGCGGGTGTCTCAGGGCCACGCGCTGGGCGATGGCGCCGCCGAGAGAGACGCCCAGCAGATGCGCGGATTCCCAGCCCAGCGCGTCCATGACGGCGATCGCGTCGTCCGCCATGTCCTCGGCCGTGTAGGTCTCGCCGCGCTTGCGGAACAGCGCGGAGAGGGGGTTCCTGGGTGCAACGGGCGGCAGGTGGGTCGACTCGCCTCCGTCGCGCTGGTCGTAGCGGGCGACGGCGAAGCCCGCCTCGGCGAGCAGGTGGCACAGGCCGTCCGGGATCCAGAGCCGGTTGACGCCGAGACCGGTCATCAGCAGCAGCGGCTCCCCGTCCGTCCCCTCGGTGAGCCGGTCGTACGCGAGCTCGACCTGCCCGTTCTCGGCGAAGCGGATCGGGGTCCACGGGTGCGCGGCGGACTCGGACATGACTGCCTCCCCATAAACTGCGATCGATGTTCGCAGTTTTAGTATAGGGGGTGCCCGCAGGCAGCGGCACGAAGTGGATGAGAGCAGGTGCACGAGTGGCCCAGGAGCCGGTAATCGTCTGGACCCGGCCGGAGCGCGGCGCACGCGGGCCCGCCGCCGTGCACACCCGCGCGGAGTTGGCCGAGGTTGCGGTCCGGCTGGCGGACCGGGGCGGCCTCGCGGCCGTGTCCATGCGCCAGGTCGGCGCGGAGCTGGGCACCGGCCAGGCGTCGCTGTACCGCTACCTCGGCTCCCGCGACGACCTCCTCGACCTGATGACGGACGCGGTCGCGGGCGAGATCGGCCTGGACGTCCCGCTCACCGGTGACCCGGTCGAGGATCTGTTCGCCCTCGCAGTCCGGGCGAAGGACACGCGGCTGCGGCACCCCTGGCTCGTCGACGTACCCCCGGAGCCGCTCCGGATCGGCCCGAACGGGATGGACTTCCTGGAGTACGCACTCCGGGCGCTCGCCCCCGCCGGGCTGCCCGGCCGGACCGGCATGGAGATCGTCGCCCTGCTGAACGCCCTGACCGAGCAGTTCTCCCGCGCCGAGTTGCAGACCGACCGCGGACTCACCGGCCGCCAGGGGGCGCAGGCCGCGTACATCGGCGAGACGGCGGCCCAGGGCGGGCACCCGCACGTCGCAGCGGCCCTGGCTGAGCAGTCGGAAGCGGACCCGGCGCAGGACGAGCAGCTGCGGTTCGAGCGGATCATGCGGCGGGCACTCACCGGCCTCATCACGCAGGGGGCCGGCGCCTGAGCTTGTCCTGCCTTCCAAGCGTGGCTTCGTCCTCGGCGTGGGCGACTGCCGCCGGGGCGCTTGAAAACAGCGAGCGGCAGGGCCTTACTCTGCTGACGGCAAGACAGGCGCTGTTGATGCGACGCGGCTGTCCGTTGCAAGGCGGTGGCCCGGTTCGCATCATGTTCCTGACGAACGACCAGGAGGTTGACCGGTGATCACTCTGACCGCAGTCGCAGGAGTGGCCCTGGTCGAACTGGGCATGGCCCTGACTCCAGGACCGAACATGATTCACCTCGCCTCTCGCGCGATCACCCAAGGCCGCAGGGCGGGCCTGGTCAGCCTCTGTGGGACCGCCGTGGGATTCGTGTGCTATCTGCTGGCATCGGCTGCGGGCCTGTCGGCATTGTTCGCTGCCGTGCCGGTGGCGTTCATACTGGTCAAACTTGCCGGCGCCGCCTACTTGGCCTACCTCGCGTGGGGCATGCTCAAGCCCGGTGGCAGCTCGCCCTTCGTCCCGGCCCAGGACCTGCCTCCGGTCGCTGACGCCCGTCTGTTCTCGATGGGGCTGCTGACGAACCTGCTCAACCCCAAGATCGCTCTTATGTATGCCGCCCTGCTGCCCCAGTTCTTGGACTCGCAGGCAGGTCCGGCCTGGGGTCAACTGCTCCAGCTCGGTGGGGTGCAGATCATCGTGGGTATCTCGGTGAACGCTCTGATCATGTTGGGCGCAGCTCGGGTGTCGGGATTCCTGACCGCCCGCCCTCGTGCCATGACTGCCCAGCGGTTCACGGCGGGTGGCTTGCTCGGCGCCTTCGCGATGCACACCGCGCTGTCCCGTACCCCTGTCTCGGCCTGAACCCGGCCCATGTCGCCGTGATGCCCGACTAGGGCCCGTTGCGAAAGTGGATCGTCGCCCCGCAGCCGCGCGTTGCGGGGCGACTCCCTCGCGAGCGTTCTCCCTCGGCTGACGGCTCAACGTACCTGGGAGGCGTGACGATCGCACATGGGCCAGATGAGGTCGGCGGGAGCGGCTTTGGGCTGGAGCTGCCAGGGGGCGAGAGATTGGGGCCCGTACGCTGGTCGCGAATCGGGCAGTCTCTAGGGCAGCAGCCTGTCCGGCCACACCCGGGACCACCTCGACGCAGTCGCTGCCGAACTCAACAGCAGGCGATGGTCCGCTCGACAACTGAGTGACGTCGTTACGGTTCCCGCCGGTCAGCGACACGGCAGGCGGGATGCCCCGGCCGTCGACGATCAGGTGGTGCTTGCTGCCCGGCCGAGCGCGGTCGACCGGGCTGGGACCGCTTTTGGGCCCCGTCGAGCGGCCCTGACGTGGGAGGAGTCGATCACCGC